>CAZHMX010000001.1:0-63336 GCA_964533725.1 uncultured Alistipes sp.
GATTCAAGGTAATTGTAGATGCGAACGGCAATCTGCTTACCGACATGGAACTGCTTGTTAAGTTACGTAACCTCAGACAAACCCTCGCGCAGGAAAACGGGGTGTCCCCCTCTCGCGTTATGTATGATTCCGTATTGGTGCTTTTGGCGACGGACAGGCCGATGACACGTGAAGAATTTATCGACGTAAAAGAAATCACCATCACGACATACATGCGGTTCGGTGAACGGTTCATTGCCGAAATCAAGAAACACGCCGAAGCATCTTAATCACAGAAATGTATATCAATCCTTGTGGATGGATTAGAATATATTGAATCTTTATTGCAAGCAGTCGGAGGCTGCATGCGGAACCGATAACGGTTTGTTTGTATGAAATTGTTCGGTTTGTGTGAGAACCTGTTCAAAATCTTGAACGGAACAGTACGCTCGACATAAAACGGAAGAAATACGATTTACAACGTTTTGTCAACGCACAGGGATACGACTACATTACGGCATTGGTCGAGATAGGGGTTTTCTGGATACAGTCGCACCTGAAAATATCATCCCACCTTAAAAAAGAGAATATCCTGCTAAAGGCTATCCGGACACCGGCGGGGCGGATGCCGAAATATTACGGCGGGATTCATTTCATACACTCCCGCCGCCATTTCGTACAGTCGCGGGCAGAACGCGCGGTTGTACGAAAGCTTTTGTTGATCTTTGTATCATAGGAATCCTCATTTTGAAAGATTGTAAAACGTATAAATAACATGAAAAAAAATCTATTTGTCTTTTTGACGGCCATTGTGGCGATGGTCGTGTCTTCGGCCTGCCGCAAGGAGGTGATGAGCGAGCAGGAGGCGACGAGATGGATTGCGGCCTACGCGCCGGAACGCATCAGCGTCAATTTACCCATACGCGTTGAATTCACCGACAGGGTAGGGCCATTTTATTCGGACACGCCGCTTGACAAAGTGCTGGAATTCTCTCCCCGGCTGCGCGGAGAAGTGCGGGCGCCGTCGTGCCGATGTCTCGAATTCGTGCCGCAGACCGGAACGTTGAGGCCGGGACGGGAGTACACCTGCCGCGTGCGGCTTGCCGATCTTACGGGAATCGACACGCTGCGTGATTTCAGCTTTACGTTTTTTGTCGCCGAACGTGAGACAAAGATGCAGGTGACGAGTGTCCGGGTCGATCCTGCTGACATCAAATATATGCGGGTCGAGGGTTTCCTCATGTTCAGTGAGCCGCTCGAAGCGGATCGGGTCGACCCCAAACTGCTGCATTGCGACCTGCAGGGACGGGCTGCCCATACGGCGATCGAGCCGACCGAGGATCCGACCCGCTTTCGCTTTACCCTCACGCGCCTGAAACGTGACGAGAAAGAGACGCGGGTACATGTGTCGTTCAATGCCGAAAAGTTGAATTTCGCGGCACCGGAGCCGCAACTGATTGCCGTTCCGGGTATCCACGAGTTCAAATTGCTCGCGGCCGAGCGTCACGACGCCGCGCAACCGTATATCGGGCTGGAGTTCAGTGCGCCGCTTTCGGCTGAACAGGAGCTGGACGGACTGATCTCCATCGACCGCCTCGAACGGGTGCGCCTCGAGCGAAGCGGTACGAACGTGAAGGTCTTTTATGACGCCAAAGGGCTGCCCGATATCGTGCTCCGCATATCGGAACTGTTGCGTGGCAGAGACGGCCAGCTCCTCGGCAGCGAGGTCGTGCAGCACTTCGAGCAGGAGGTCATTCCGCCGGCCGTGGAGATTCCGCTGAGCGGCACGATCCTGCCCGACAACCGCAATCTGACACTGCCTTTCCGGGCGGTCAACCTCGCGGCTGTGGACGTCGAGGTCGTGAAAATCTACACCGACAATGTGATGACGCATTTTCAGGAGAACGAATTGCGAGAATCCTATTACCTGCGCCGTGTGGGACGTCTGATCTACCGCCGCACGGTGCGCCTGGACGACGATCCGAACCGCAATCTGCACGAGTGGCAGAACTTTTCGATCGACTTGAAGAATCTGTTTCGGCAGGAGCGCGGTGCGATTTACAACGTCCGTCTGGCATTCCGTCAGGCCTATTCGCTTTACGACCGCACGGAGCAAAACGGGGAACTGGATTTCCCGCTGACAAATGGCGTGACAGACCGGGAGAACGAGGAGTGGGATGTAACCCGCGGGTACACCCGCCGGAGTGCTCCGGATTGTAATTGGGACGATTATGAATGGCGCGAAGAGGACGATCCGTCGAAGCCTTCCTACTATATGTGCAGCAGCCGGATGCCGGAGTACAATTTAGTGGCCTCGAATCTCGGGTTAATCGTCAAGCGGGCCGACGATGCGCAACTGTGGACGGCGGTGTCGGACCTGATGACCGCCGCGCCGCTGGCCGGCGTGCGCGTGACGGCCTACAACTACCAGCTGCAGGAGATCGGGCACGGTACGACGGACAGCAACGGATTCGCCGACTTCCGGGTCAGGAACAAGCCCTTCATCGTTACGGCCTCGAATGGCGTCTCGACCAGCTATCTGAAAGTCGGTGACGGGTACGAGAAGTCGTTGAGCAATTTCGATGTCGGAGGCAAAACGAATCCTCAGGGGATCAAGGGTTTTGTCTATGGCGAGCGCGGTGTATGGCGGCCGGGCGACGAGGTGCACCTGACGCTCATTGTCGAAGACCGCCAGAAGGCATTGCCGGCCAACCATCCCGTCACGATGGAACTCTACACGCCCCAGGAGCAGCTCTACGAGCGCCGGACGCTGACCCGAAGCACCGACGGGTTCTATGTCTTCCATGTGCAGACGGGCGAGGATGCCCCGACGGGCCGTTGGAACGCGCGGTTCAAGGTGGGCGGCAAGACGATCGACTTTCCGGTCAAGATCGAGACGATCAAACCCAACCGCATCAAAATCGGCATCGAGACCGACGAAATGTTGCAGGCTCCGGGCCATGCCGCCTGCTCCGTCGAGGCGCGCTGGCTGACGGGTCCGGTTGCGGGCAACCTGCCGGCGTTCCTGGAGCTGATGCTCTACAGCAATGCCAAACCGTTCAAGGAGTTCGGCGACTACCTCTTCTCGAATCCGCTGAACAGCTTCTCCACGGAGCATCTCGAACTGGCCAGCGGGGTTCTCGACTCGCTGGGACGCATGACCCGACAGATCGAACTGCCCGAAAAGGAGGATGCTCCGGGCATGTTGCAGGCCAACATCATCGCGCGGGTCCTCGAGGCGGGCGGCGACGAGAGTTTGGCGGCCCGTAGCGTGCGCTGCTCCCCCTATCGGTCGTATGTGGGCATTCGCCTGGGCAACAAGGAGTTTGAGACCGACAGCGACCTGACGTTCCCCGTCGTGTGTGTCGATCCCCAAGGCAAGTTGCAGGGCCGGCGAAAGATCGAATACAAGGTCTACAAACTCAACTGGAGCTGGTGGTGGGAAGGCTCGGCGGACGACTTGAGCCGTTACGTGCAGAGCACTTCGGCCGAGGTCGTGGCCTCGGGCCGTCTGGAGACCGCCGGCGGCAGGGCGCAGATTCCGTTCCGGGTCGACTATCCGGACTGGGGCCGATACCTGGTCTTCGTGCGCGACGTGCGGAGCGGCCACGCGACGGGCGGGGTCGTCCTCCTCGACTGGCCGGAGTGGCGGGGACACGCCGGAAAGGGGGATGCCAAGGCCAGTTCGATGCTCTCCTTCGCCCTCGACAAACGCAGCTACGAAGTGGGCGAAACGGCTACGGTCTATCTGCCCAAATCCGAGGGCGGGCGCGTGCTGCTCTCGGTGGAGAACGCCTCGAAGGTCATCTCCCGCCGTTGGGTCGCCACCCGCGCCGACCGCGAAACCGCTTACAAGCTCCCGGTAACGAAGGAGATGGCGCCGAATTTCTACGTTCACGCCACACTGTTGCAGCCGCATGCCAAGAGCAACGACCTGCCGATCCGCATGTACGGCGTGGAGGGTGCCGAGGTCGTCGACCGCCGTTCGATCCTGGACCCCGAGATCGAGGTGCCCGACGAGGTCCGTCCCCAGCAGGAGTTTACGGTCAGGGTGCGGGAGCGCGACCGCAAGCCGATGACCTATACGCTCGCCATTGTCGACGAGGGCCTGCTGGACATCACCTCGTTCCGCACGCCGCAGCCGTGGCGGGCCATGAACCAGCGCGAGGCGCTGGGCGTCAGGACGTGGGATATCTACGACCATGTGATCGGCGCCTACACCGGCAAATTCACGAAGGTGTTGAGCATCGGCGGCGACGAGGCGTTGCGCCGTGCGGCAGGCAAGGAGAAACGCTTCAACCCGGCCGTGAAGTTCCTCGGTCCGTTCACCCTCCGGAGCGGTCAGGCGACGCACAAAATCACCCTGCCGATGTATGTAGGCTCGGTGCGCGTGATGGTCGTGGCGGCCCACGAGGCGACCTACGGCCAGGCGGACAAGACGGTCACGGTCCGTTCGCCGCTGATGGTGCTGCCGACCCTGCCGCGCGTGCTCTCGTGCGGCGACCGCGTGAAGCTGCCGGTCAATGTCTTCTGCATGGACGACGGGTTGCGCCAGGCGAGGGTGAGCGTCTCGGTCGAGGGTCCGCTTTCCATAGCCGGCAAGTCGGCGTTGTCACTCGCCTTCGCCGCACCCTCCGAACAGCTGGCCGCCTTCGATCTGGTCTGCGACCCGGTGCGGAGCGGTCAGGCGAAGATCACCGTCACGGCCGAGGGCGGCGGGCACACGGCCTCCGAGACGATCTGCATAGAGGTCCGCAATCCGCTGCCGGCAGTCGTCACGACCAGCGGCAAGACGTTGCATCCGGGTGAGAAATACGACTTCACGTGGACCCCGTTTGCCGACGGAACGGCACAGCTGGAGGTCGCCGCCATGCCCAAGATCGACTTCACGGGAGCCTTTGCCTTTGTGGAGGGTTACGGACACTGCTGCACCGAGCAGCTCTCCGCACGGGCGATGTATATGCTCTACGCCCGCCGTTTCCTCCCGGAGGCCGAGCAGCGACAGGCGCGGGAGGCGCTGCCGAAGCTGCTGAAAGCGATAAGTTCCCGACAGCTTGCCGACGGCGGTTTTGCCTACTGGCCGGGAGGCGGCGAGGCGAACGAGTGGGCGACCTCGATGGCCGGAGAGGTGATGACCGAGGCCCGCCGGCAGGGATTTGCCGTGGCCGACCTATATATCAGGCGTTGGCGGGAGTATCAGCAGCGCATGGCGCGCGCCTATCGCCACAAATACGAGCACGCCGAGGATCTGGTGCAGGCCTACCGCCTCTATACGCTGGTAAAAGCCGGCGACGAACCCGTAGCGGCGATGAACCGCCTGCGCGAATCGCGGGCGCTCTCCCGTCAGGCGCTGCTGCGTCTGGCCGCCGCCTACGCCGAGGCCGGAAAGGTCGAGGTGGCGCGACAGCTTGCCGCCCGGACCGGCAACTGCGCCCTGGCGACCGGTGCGTGGTTTACCTTCCAGTCCCCGCTGCGCGACAAGGCCCTGGAGATCGAAACGCAGTTGCTCGCCGGGGATACGGACCGTGCGCTGAAGCTCGCTCGCGAAGTGGCCGCGGAGTTCTCCGCCACCCGCTGCACGACGCAGGAAGTCGCCTTCGTCAGTGCCGCGATGAGCCGTCTGGCCGCTCTCTTCGGCAATGCCGCGGCCGAAGTGCTCCTCCAGCCCCAGGGCGGCAAGGCCGTCTCGCTTCGTGAAATCAAGGGCATCCATACCCTGACGGTCCGTCCGGACTGCGGTGCGGTCCGCGCCGAGAACAAAGGTGACCGGGATGTCTTCCTCTCGCTGACGACCCGCCGCCAGCCGCAGGCGACCGAGCTGCCGCCGGCCTCTGCCCGGGGTATTGCATTCGATATCCGCTACATCGACACCGACGGCAACGCCATCGCCCCCGAGCGGCTTACGCAGGGCGAGGAGTTCTATGCCGAGATCACGGTTCGCCAGGCGGCGAAGGAGCGCCCGTCGCTGGCGCTGACCTTCGCCATCCCCTCCGGCTGGGAGATCTGGAACGAGCGCACGGTGAGCGAATCCGCCATCGAGCCGGGCGACTATACCGATATCCGCGACGACCGCATCAGCTGGTACTTCGGTCTGAACGCCGGTGAGAGCCGCACCTTCCGGGCGCGCCTGCGGGCTGCCTATTGCGGTCGCTGCCTGCTGCCGCCGACCGTGTGCGAGGATATGTACGACACCTCGTGCCGTGCCGTGTCGGCCGGCCGGTTCGTGGAGATCGCGAAATGAAACGGCGGATCCTTCATACAGCAGCCGTGGCAGCAGGAATCCTCCTGCTGCTGTGGCTCTTTTGCCTGCCGCGGGACCTGTTCGAAAACACGCCTTATTCGACCGTCGTCACCGACCGCCACGGGCATTTGCTGGGGGCGCGCGTTGCTGACGACGGACAGTGGCGCTTCCCGTCGGGCGACTCGCTGCCGCAAAAATTCGTCGCGGCACTCATCGAATTCGAGGATCGCACCTTCTATCGGCACCTTGGCGTGAGTCCGAGAGCCATAGCTCGTGCCGCCGTGCAGAACTTCCGCAGCGGCCGGGTAGTCAGCGGGGGCAGCACGATCTCGATGCAGGTCATCCGTCTCTCGCGACAGAAGCCGCGCACCCTGTGGCAGAAGGTCGTCGAGGTATTTATGGCCACCCGCCTGGAGGCCCACTATTCCAAAGAGGAGATCTTGCGGCTCTATGCCGCGCACGCCCCCTTCGGCGGTAATGTCGTGGGCATAGACGCGGCCCTGTGGCGCTGTTTGGGCAACGACGGCAGCGAACTCTCCTGGGCCGAGGCCGCGACACTGGCCATCCTGCAGAACGCCCCCTCGTCGGTCCACCTCTCCCGCAACCGCGATGCCCTGCTCGCCAAACGTAACCGCCTGTTGCGCCGGCTTTGCGAGCAAGGCTACCTCTCCGAACCGGAATACGAACTCTCGGCCGCAGAGCCGCTGATCGGCGAGCCTTGTCCGATGCCGCAATATGCACCGCACCTGGTCGAGCATTGCCATGCCCTCCGCCGTGGCGAACGCACCCGCACGCAGGTCGACCTGCCGCTGCAAAGACGGCTCGAAGAGGTCACCGCCCGATGGAGCCGGGAGCTGTCGGCCGAGGGGGTGAACGACCTTGCGGCCGTCGTCGTCGAGGTCGGGAGCGGCGAAGTGGTCGCCTACTGCGGCAACAGCGACATCCTCCGCGAGCGTGAAGGCCGGTGGGTCGATATTGCCCGGGCGCCCCGCAGTTCGGGCAGCATCCTCAAACCGCTGCTCTACTGCGCCGCACTGCAGGAGGGCCTCCTGCTCCCGCAGATGCTGCTGCCCGACATCCCTACCGACTTCGGCGGCTTCGCACCCAAAAACTTCGACGGAACCTTCGCCGGAGCGGTTCCGGCCGACGAGGCCCTGTCGCTTTCGCTTAACGTGCCGAATGTGCATCTGCTCAAAGAGTACGGAACGATGCGCTTTGCCGAACTGCTCCGGTCGGCAGGCCTCACCTCGATCGGCAAAGCCGACAGCCGCTATGGCCTGTCGCTCGTATTGGGCGGTGCGGAGGTGCGGCTGCTCGAGATGGTGCGGCTCTACGCGAATATGGCGGCCTGCTATCAGGGCGGCGACAGCGTCCGGCTCGCCCGCTTCCCGCTCACCGACCGCGCGGCACTCTACGCCACCTTCGAGGCGATGCGCAACGTGAACCGCCCCGACCGGATGGACTGGCGGCGGGCTACATCCGCGCGGCAGATCGCATGGAAAACCGGCACGAGCTACGGCTCGCGCGACGGCTGGGCGGTGGGTGTCACGCCCGAGTATGCCGTCGGCGTATGGGCCGGCAATGCCAGCGGCTCCTCCGCGCCCGACCTGACGGGAGCACGCACCGCAGGTCCCGTGCTTTTCGACCTCTTCAACCTGCTGCCTCCGACGGGCTGGTTCGCCGAGCCGGATGCCGCCGACGGCATCGAAGCGACGCTTTGCCGCCATTCGGGACATATCGCGGGCCGCAACTGCACCGAAACCGTGCAGGCCGTCGTGCCGAAAAACGCACTGAAAAGCCGTTCCTGCCCCTATTGTCAGGAGGTGGTTGCGACAGACGGCAGCGAAACGGAACGCCGCTTCGTGCTGCCGCCGGTGATGGAGCATTACTATCGGCAGACGCATTCGGCCTACCGGTCTGCGACCTTGTCAACGGCCCGGACCGCCGCCCGTGCCGATATCCAGCCCATGCGCTTTATCTACCCGGCGGACGGGAACGTGGTGTCGCTGCCCCGGCAGGCCGACGGCACGGTGGCGGCCCTCAACTGCTCGGTGGCGCACAACGACCCCTCGACAGAGCTTTTCTGGCACCTGGACAACTCCTACCTCGGCTCCACGCGCGACATCCACCAGATGGCGGTTCCCCTGAACAGCGGCGTTCACCGCATCACCGTCATAGACTCCCGCGGCTACGAACAGACCGTCTCGGTTGTTGTCGTATAAAAGCGGTCGAGACGAAAAATCCGGTTTTTGTTTGGATTATTGCGATAAAAGTTCTACTTTTGCGACGTTGTAGTTCCTTGAGGGGGTTAAAGCCCGAAAGGATTCAAAGGGAATCCGGTGTGAATCCGGAACAGTACCTGCTGCTGTAAGTCCCGTATAACGTCACTGCACAAAGTCATTGCTCCCCACGGAGTGAGAAGGCGCAGAGGACGGGGATAAGTCAGAAGACCTGCTGCAACGCGAGGCGATAATGTACCGCGGGCACTCGGCGATTATCTCAAACTGTATCGGTTCGCCGCTCCGTGCGGTTTTGCGCCGATCTCCGTTTCGGATATACCATACCGTCTTATACCCAATTGGTTACGATTATCAATTCGTTCCCGGTTGGGTAATTTTTTTGTGCCATATAACAAACCTTTGACTTCAGGACGGTCAGACCGAACTTTTAGACTATGAAACAACGAATCAACGGGTTGGCCCCGGATACGCGCCTATTCATTAATCTTTAAATCATACCTGTTATGCGAAAATCTTTGATTATCATGTCACTCGCCGCTGTTCTGGCACTCCCGACAGCCTGCGACTACGACGATTCCGATCTTTGGGAAGCCGTAAACGGCATCGAGGATCGCGTTGAAAACCTCGAGAAGGCATCGGCTCAAATGAACACTGACATCAAGACGCTTCAGTCGCTTCTCGAAGCCATCCAGAAAAACGTCTTCATCTCCGCCGTCGCCAAGGACGACGAGGGGTACACCATCAAATTCTCCGACGGCACCGAGGCCCGCATCACCAACGGCGTGGACGGCCTGTCGGCCCCGAAGATCTCCGTGCGCAAAGCCGAGGACGGGTTCTATTACTGGACCCTGGACGGCGAATGGCTGCTCGACAACTCGGGCAACAAGGTCAAAGCCGAGGGTAAAGACGGCGAGAACGGTATCGACGGCATCACGCCGCAGTTGAGAATCAATGCCGACACGGGCGAATGGGAGATCTCCACCGACGAGGGAGCCACGTGGGTATCGACCGGCGTCTCGGCAAAGGGCGACTCGGGCGACTCGATCTTCGCCAAAGTCGACACGACCAACGATGATTATGTGGAGTTTACGCTTGCTGACGGTTCGCTGCTGCGGGTTCAGCGCTATGACGCCGGCGCGCCGCTGTTCGTAGTCGAACAGGCCGAGGGCACGCAGGTGATCCCTTGCGGCGAAAGCAAGACCTACACCGTAAAGAAAGAGCGCGTAGCCTCCTCGGCCATCGCCAAACCCGACGGATGGAGGGTCTCGTTGTCGGACAACACGCTGACCATCACGGCTCCCGCCGAGAACAACCCCTATGCCGAGACCGAGGGATCGGTGGATATCATGGCCGTTTCGGAGTCGGGCGCAAGCGTGATCGTGCGGGTTCAGGTATCTGTCTATGACCGTCGCGTGCTCACCTTCGAGGATGCCGACGCGAAGTTCCCGGCCTACACGCTGGGCTATTGCTCCAAAACGGTCGAAAAGTGGTCGGATCTGATCGACAGCCCGCAGTATGGGGGCATGATGCTTTACGGCGATTCCGGCTACGGAATGGACGAACCTTACACCTGGTGGGACAAAGGCAACACCGAGCTCAAGCACGAGATGTGCATGGCGTACGGCATGTACTGCTACTGGGGCGGCGGCCACGCGATTTCCAACTATTCGAGCACCGATCTGTCGCAGGGCGACTATGCGCACCAGCTGATGGTCTACGGCGCCGCGGGACACAACGGCTCGGCCAACTTCGCCGTTCATTTCGGCTATCAGGACAACTCCCCCTACAATATGTCGGAGACCCTGCCGGCATTCGAGTTCGGCGACGGTTCGGAACATGTGATCGAGTCGATCTGGATCATGAACACGGTCTATGCCATGAACTGCTACATCTCGGGCAACGGTCTTACGGCCAAAATCGGTCCGGACGACTGGGTGAAGCTCGTGGCCACGGGTTATGACGCCGCCGGCAACAAGACCGGCGAGGTGACCTTCTACACCTGCGACGGTCCCGACCGGATCGTGCGCGACTGGACCCGCTGGGATCTGACAGCCTTAGGCAAGGTGGCGAAGGTCGAGTTCAACGTGACGGGTTCGAGCGACAACGGCGCCGGATTCAGCCAGCCGGCATACTTCGCCTACGACGACGTGACCGTACTTTTCTAATCCAACATAAACAGCCCTGATAATGAGGGGAAAACTCATCTCATTTTTGTGTATCCTTTCGGCCTTTATGGCCGGAGGGATACTTTCGTCCTGCAACAAGGATGAAGTGATCGAGGCGGATGCGCCGCCGGAGATCCTGCTCGACAGCCCGACCGGGATCTACGAGGTCTATGCCGGTTCGCAACTGGTTCTCGCGCCCGAATACCGGCATGCCGAGGGTGCCCGGTACAGCTGGCAGATAGAGCGGGAGGAGGTCTGCACGGAGCCCGTCTTCGCCTCGGTGTGGAACGATCCCGGCCAATATTATGTCGTGCTGACCGTCACCACCTCCGCAGGCCGCGTGTCGGAGGAGCTGCGGGTCGATGTGATCGAGCCGAGCATTCCCTGCATATCGCTGCCCTTCACCGGCGACAAGATGTTGCTGAAGGTGGGCACGGATTACCGCTTGGATCCGGAGATCGCCCACTCGGGCGCCGACGATCCGGAACTTGCGGTGAACTGGTTTGTCGACGGGAAGCCCTATTCGTCGGAACGGGTCTTCCGGTTCCGCGCCGAGCAGGTCGGCGATTATGCGGTGAGCGTAAGGGCGGAGAATGTCTTCGGCCGCGACGAGCGCTCGTTCACGATCAGCGTCGTGCAGCAGCTGCCCTACACGGTCGAATTCCCGGCGTTATCCTACCTCAACCGGTCGACCGCGCGCTACACGTTCCCGGGCAGGAAGGTGGTGCTGCGCCCCCGCATTACGGGGTTGGAGACGACGTCGGTGGAGTGGAGCGTCAACGGCGCCGCATCGGATTGCCGTTCGCTGCTGTTCTCCTTTGTCCCGGAGCAGGCCGGCGAGTATGTGGTCAACCTCACGGTCGACGGTTCGGCAAGCGCATCGGTCACCGTGGTGTGTGTCGACGCCACCGAAAGCACCCGACAGCGGAAAGTCTCCTCGCAGAGCGGAGCCTACGGCAACAAGGTCTTCGAGTGGATCCCTGCCCCGGGACAGTTTATCGGCGAGACCCAGACCGGCGGAATGACCGGCAACGAGACCACGCACGAGGCCGCCGTGGCATGGGCCGAAGGCCGTCTTGCCAAGAGCCAATACGTCTCGTTGGGCGGTTTCGGCGGCTATATCATCGTGGGATTCGACCACAGCGTCGAGAACACCGAGACGTCGTATGATTTCGCCATCGCCGCCAATGCCTTCTTCAATACGGCGACCGGCGACGGCGGATCGAACGAGCCGGGCATCGTCTACGTCAGTCAGGACGTGAACGGCAACGGGCTGCCCGACGACGAGTGGTACGAGCTGCGCGGTTCGGAGAGCGGGAAAGAGGAGACGATCGCCGACTATGCGGTGACCTATTACCGTCCCTCCGCCCCGAAGATGAATGTTCTGTGGACCGACAATCGGGGATCGAGCGGAACCGTCGACTATCTTGCGGCCTTCCACCGTCAGGATTACTACTATCCGGCATGGATCGCCGAAGATCAATACACGCTCTACGGCACGCGGCTGAAGGACCGCACCACCCAAAACAGCGACACGGGCATGTGGGACAACAGCTGTTTTGCGTGGGGATATGCCGACAACATGGGCAGCGATGTGCTTTCGAGCAACGACAGCGGAGGCGGCGAAGGTCAGCGCAACGGTTTCCTGATCAAGAACGCCATGTATGCGGACGGAACCCCCGTAAACCTGAAGTACATAGACTTCGTCCGTGTCCAGACCGGCGTGAACAGCAAAGCCGGATGGTTGGGCGAGGTTTCGACCGAGGTGTTCGGATTCGAGGACCTGAATATGACGGCACGATGAAAAGTTTTATTTACAGCGTATCCCGTCGTTTTGCCCTCCTGCTCTGTGCGGCCGCGCTCTTAAGCGGCTGCATGGAGTGGGATTACGGCAACGTGCGGGAGGATTTCAATGCCGCGGGCGAGGGGCTGTTCATCACCAACGAGGGCAACTTCCAGTACGGCAACGCGACGCTGTCGTATTATGACCCGGCGACGCGTCAGGTGCAGAACGAGGTATTCTTCCGCGCCAACGGCATGAAGCTCGGCGACGTGGCGCAGTCGATGACCCTCCACGACGGCAAGGGCTGGGTGGTGGTGAACAACTCCCATGTGATCTTCGCCATCGACCTGAACACCTTCAAGGAGATAGGGCGCATCGAGAACCTGACCTCGCCGCGCTACATCCACTTTTTGAGCGACGAGAAAGCCTATGTCACCCAGCTGTGGGACAACCGCATCTTCATCATCAACCCCAAAAAGTATGAAATCACCGGTTACATTCAGGTGCCCGACATGACGATGGAGAGCGGTTCTACCGAGCAGATGGTGCAGTACGGCAAATACGTCTATTGCAACTGCTGGTCGTACCAGAACCGCATCATCAAGATCGACACCGAGACCGACCGGGTGGTCGATGAACTCAAAGTCGGCATACAGCCCACGTCGCTCGTGATGGACAAATACAATAAGCTGTGGACGGTGACCGACGGCGGTTACGAGGGCAGTCCCTACGGTTACGAAGCCCCCTCGCTCTATCGGATCGACGCCGAGACCTTCACCGTCGAGCAGCAGTTCAGATTCAGGCTCGGCGATGCGCCGAGCGAGGTCCAGCTCAACGGGACGCGCGACAGGCTCTACTGGATCAACCGGGATATCTGGAGCATGGAGGTGACCGCCGACCGGGTGCCGGTGCGCCCGTTTCTCGAATACGGCGGCACGATCTACTACGGACTGACGGTGAACCCCGTCAACGGGGAGGTCTACGTCGCCGACGCCATCGACTACCAGCAGCAGGGTATCATTTACCGCTACTCGCCCGAGGGGGAGCTGATGGATGAATTCTACGTCGGGATCATTCCCGGCGCCTTTTGTTGGAAATAAAACGGTTTGATGATGAAACGAGTTTTCACCCTTCCACTGGTCCTTCTGTCGGCCTTGTGCCTTCCCGTCCCGCTCCTGGCGCAGCAGGCCGAAACCCGCCGGCAGACGGTCCGTCACCTCACCATACCGCAGGTGACGGTCTTCGGGCAGCGTCCCATGAAAGAGATCGGCATACAGACGACCCGGTTCGACTCGCTCGCGCTGAAGGAGAATATCGCCCTGTCGATGGCGGACATCCTGACCTTCAACTCGTCGGTGTTCGTCAAAAGTTACGGCCGCGCCACGCTCTCCACCGTCGCCTTCCGGGGTACGTCGCCCAGCCATACGCAGGTGACGTGGAACGGCATGCGGATCAATAACCCAATGCTCGGCATGACCGATTTCTCGACCATACCCTCCTATTTCATCGACCGCGCGTCGCTGTTGCACGGCACCTCGTCGGTGAACGAGACGGGCGGCGGATTGGGCGGCCTGGTCAGACTCGGCACCGAGCCTCCCGCCGGCGAGGGTTTCAATGCCCAGTACGTGCAGGGCATCGGTTCGTTCCGCACCTTCGACGAATTCGCCCGCTTCAGTTACGGCGGCGACCGCTGGCGCCTCTCCACCCGGGCCGTTTACTCCTCCTCGCCCAATGACTACGAATACACCAACCGCGACAAGAAGATCAACCGGTACGACGAGGCGATGAACATCATCGGGCAGTATCATCCCCGGGAGCGCAACCGTTCCGGTTCGTTCCGGGATCTGCACCTGTTGCAGGAGGTCTACTACGACACGCACCAGGGCGACAGGGTGGGGCTGAACGCCTGGTTTCTCCGCTCCAACCGCGAGCTGCCCATGCTGACGACCGACTACGGCGACGAACGCAACTTCGAGAACCGCCAGCGGGAACAGACCTTCCGCGGCGTTTTGTCGTGGGACCATCTCGGAAACCGCTGGAAAATCGGGGTGAAGGGCGGTTACATCCATACGTGGATGGCTTACGACTACCGCCGGGAGGTCGCGTCCGGCAACTGGGCCTCCATGACCCGTTCCCGCAGCCGGATCAACACCTTCTACGGTCAGGCCGAGGGAGAGTACAGCCCGTCGGCGCGGTGGTTCTTCACCGCCTGCATCTCGGTGCACCAGCATCTGGTGCGCAGCGAGGACAAGAACATCATCCTGCAGGACGGCGGCCGGGCGATCGTGGGCTACGACAAAGGTCGTGTAGAGCTCTCCGGCTCCCTCTCGGCCAAGTGGCAGCCGATCGACCGGATCGGTCTGTCGGTGGTGCTGCGCGAGGAGATGTACGGCTCGGCGTGGGTCCCGCTCATTCCGGCCTTTTTCATGGACGGACTCCTGTCGCCGAAAGGGAATGTGATGCTGAAGGCCTCCGTTTCGCGCAACTACCGTTTCCCGACGCTCAACGACCTCTATTTCCTGCCCGGCGGCAATCCGGATCTGAAAAACGAACACGGCTTCACCTACGATGCGGGCATCAGCTTCGCGGTCGGCCGGGAGAACGGCTATACGTTGAGCGGCGGGGCGAACTGGTTCGACTCCCGCATCGACGACTGGATCATCTGGCTGCCGACGACCAAGGGATTCTTTTCGCCGCGCAACGTGAAGAATGTCCACGCCTACGGGGTCGAGCTCAAGGCGGACCTTGCCGTCCGTCCGGCCGAGGACTGGCGGATCGACCTGAACGGCTCCTACTCGTGGACCCCCTCGATAAACGAAGGCGAAAAGATGTCGCCCGCCGACCAGTCGGTGGGCAAACAACTGCCCTATGTGCCGAGACACTCCGCCTCGCTGACCGGCCGTCTGTCGTGGCAGTCGTGGGCCTTCCTCTACAAGTGGTCGTTCTACTCGGAGCGTTTCACCATGTCGAGCAACGACCGCACGCTGACGGGACACCTGCCTCCCTATTTCATGAGCAACATCTCGCTGGAGAAGAACCTCTCTTTCCGGCCGATGGATATCCAGCTGAAATTCGCCGTCAACAACCTCTTCAACGAGGACTATCTCTCGGTGCTCTCCCGCCCGATGCCCGGCATCAACTTCGAGCTGTTTGTCGGCATCACCCCGAAATTCGGCAAAAACAGAAAAAAGCAGTAACCTCAAATACACCATCGTATGAATGCACTGAAGCATTTCAGCCTGGTCCTGTCGTTTGCGCTCGCCCTGACCGGCTGCAACAACAAAGATTCCCGGCTCGACGATTTCAACCGTCCGCTTTATATCCCCGAATAGCCTCCGGCTTCGAGATCCGGGGCGCCGAGGGCCGGCAAAGCATCCTGATTACCGTCACCGACCCCTGGCAGGGCGCGGACCACGTCACGACACCGCTGTTCGTCGCCCGTGACGGGGAGCCTGTTCCCGACGGTTTCACGGGTCAGGTGCTTGAAGGGGAGGCCCGGCGCATCGTGGCGCTCTCCTCGACCCATATCGCCCTGCTCGACGCCATCGGTCAGGCGGGCCGCACGGTCGGCGTGTCGGGTCTCGACTACATCTCCAGCCCCGACATTCAGGCACGGCGGGACAGCATAGGAGATGTGGGCTACGAAGGGAACATCGACTACGAGCTGCTGCTCTCGCTCGATCCCGACCTCGTGTTGCTCTACGGCGTGAACGGCGCAAGCCCGATGGAGGGCAAACTCAACGAATTCGGCATCCCGTTCATGTACGTCGGCGACTATCTGGAGGAATCGCCCCTGGGCAAAGCCGAATGGCTGGTGGCGCTGTCGGAGGTTGTCGGAGAACGGGCGGAGGGCGAACGGGTCTTTGCCGGAATTCCGGTCCGGTACAACGCCCTGAAAAAGAGGGTGGCGGACAACGTCCCCGACGTCCCCTCGGTGATGCTCAATATGCCCTGCGGCGACAGCTGGTTCGTACCTTCGGCCGAAAGTTATGCGGTCCGGTTGATTGCCGATGCCGGCGGCGACTGCATCTGCAAGAGGAACACGGGAAACGCTTCCGCGCCCATCGACCTCGAAGAGGCGTATCTGCTGGCCTCGCAGGCCGATATGTGGTTGCATACGGGCCGGGCCAACACGCTCGATGAACTGAAAGCGGCCTGCCCGAAATTCGCCGATACCCGCTGCTTCCGAAACGGCGATGTCTACAACAACAACGCCCGCACGAATGCCGCCGGCGGCAACGATTACTACGAATCGGCCGTCGTGAATCCCGACCTGGTGCTGCGCGATCTGGTAAAGATCTTCCACCCCGAACTGGTCACGGAAGATTTCGTCTACTACAAACAGCTGAAATAGATGCGCTCGCGTTCCGCCATATTGTTTGCCGCGCTGGCCGCCCTCACCCTCTTCCTGTTGCTGCTGGATCTGGCGGTGGGTGCTGTCCCCGTGCCGCTCGGCGAGGTGTGGGCGGCCCTGACGGGGGGCGACTGCCCGCGGGCGACGGCAAAAATCATCCTCGACATCCGTCTTGTCAAAGCCCTGGTGGCCTTGTCGGCCGGTGCGGCCCTGTCGGTCAGCGGCCTGCAGATGCAGACCCTCTTCCGCAATCCGCTGGCCGGTCCCTACGTGCTCGGCATCAGTTCGGGCGCCGGCCTCGGCGTGGCCCTGGTGGTGCTCGCGGGCGTCGGTTCGTCGATAGGCATCGCGGGAGCGGCATGGACCGGATCCGCACTCGTGCTGGCCGTTATCGCCGCCGTCGGGCGCCGGGTCAGGGATATTATGGTGATTCTGATTCTCGGCATGATGTTCTCGTCGGGCGTCGGTGCGGCGGTTCAGATCTTGCAATACCTCAGCCGGGAGGAGTCCCTGAAAGCCTTTGTCCTCTGGACGATGGGGTCGCTCGGCGACGTGACGACGCAACAGCTCGCCATACTCCTGCCGTCGGTCGCGGTCGGACTGCTGCTGGCCCTCTGGAGCGTAAAACCGTTGAATATCCTGCTTTTCGGCGAGGAGTACGCCGTGACGATGGGACTCAATATCCGGCATACGCGCGGGCTGCTGTTCCTCTCCACGACGCTGCTGGCCGGTACGGTGACCGCCTTTTGCGGTCCGGTAGGCTTCATCGGTCTGGCCATGCCCCACGTCGCAAGGGCCCTGTTCCGCAACAGCGACCATCGGATCCTCGTGCCGGGAACCGCTCTTTCGGGTGCCGCCGTGCTGTTGCTTTGCGACCTCGTTTCCAAAATATTCACCTTGCCGATAAACGCCATAACCGCACTGTCGGGCATTCCGATCGTCGTATGGGTCGTGCTTCGCAACCAATCGCTTGCCGCAAGATGATCACGCTGCGCCATTTTACAATCGGATACGGCGCGCGGACCCTGCTCCGGGAGGTCTGCGCGGAGGTCCGGGGCGGGGAGCTGACGGCGCTCGTCGGCCGCAACGGTTCGGGAAAGTCGACCCTGCTGAAGGCGATAGCCGGCCTGAACCGGAGCGGTTCGGGCGAAATACTCCTTGACGGCACCTCATCCGTCGACCTCTCGCCCGAGATGCGGGCCAGGACATTGGCCTTCGTTTCGACGGAACGGATGCGCATCCCCAATCTGCAGTGCCGCGACGTGGTCGCCGTCGGCCGGGCGCCCTATACCGACTGGACCGGAAGGTTGCGGCCGGCGGACCGGGAGATCGTGGCGCGATCCCTGGCTTCGGTAAATATGGAGGCCTGTGCGGACCGGACGATGGACGAGATGAGCGACGGCGAGTGCCAGCGGATCATGATCGCCCGTGCGTTGGCGCAATCGACGCCGATCATTTTGCTGGACGAGCCGACCTCGTTCCTCGATTTGCCCAACCGCTACGAATTGTGCTCGCTTTTGGTACGGCTGGCACACGACGAAGGCAAATGTATCCTGTTTTCCACGCACGAGCTGGACATCGCCCTGTCGTTGAGCGATCGCATAGCCGTTATAGAAACCCCCGGTCTCTGTTGCCTGCCTCCGTCCGAACTGGTCCGGAGCGGCCGTCTCGACCGCCTGTTCCGCATGCCGGCCCTCTCCGCCGCCATGCGTCTCCGGTTGCCGTAACTCCTGCGCATCTTCCCGATTTTCCGGTCCGGTCGCCCCGGGCTGTTTTTCCGCCCAGTCCGAAGCCGGGCCGGGGCAAGCCCGGCTTCGGACATGAGAACACCCGGCGGAACCGGCTGCTTCGCCTATTTGATCCGCGTGACCACGGGGCGGCGGAGCGGACGCAACTCTTCGGCTGCCGCTGCGGCCCATTCATCTCCCCAGAAACGGGCGGGCAGCCAGCTGTTTTTCTGCCACAGCATCACCATACGATAATCCAGACGCCCCTCGGCGTCGGGACGGACAAGAACCAGGTGGCTCAGCGGATCCTCGACCGGCGCGACGACACGGGCACGGTCGACGGCTACGGCCAGGGTTACCCGCTCGGGCTGCCAGCGGACGGTGTCGTTTTCGGGGTAATCGGTGCCGGTGGAGCAGAGAATCATCTGTCGTTCGTCGCCCTGCGTGCCGTCATAGGCGCCGTTTTTGATCTTCATCACCCCGGTCACGAAGTCCAGACCCGCGAAATCGCCCTCAAGGCGGTTCTCGACCTGAACGTCGGCATGGCCGGCATAGAGAATGTAACGCGACGTCATCGTCAGCGTGCGACCGCCATATCGCCACCCCTCGACCCGCATGTCGACTACCGTGCGGACCGGTCCCGCCGCGCGTATCGTCGCCTCGCGACGCGACATCTCGGTGATGTGGAGCATCTTCTGCTTTTTTGCATCCCAGCCCTTCAGCACGCCGACACTGATCGAGCCGAAGACCCGCAGATTGTCGTGTCCCGACCCTTCGGCCAGCTGCCCGTCCGTCGGATACCACATCGTCTCGCGCAACTCCAGCCCCGGCTGCTTCTTGCCGTAGGTGTCGATACTCTGCTTTTTGTCGAAATAGACGCGATAAGCCGCCCGGTCGGATTCGAACGCGGGCCCGTGGTGGTGCAGCTTGTGGTACATGTCGTCCTTTTCCGAGCTGACCGTCCGCACCTCCTGCAACGTTTTGTCGGGCTTCTTGAGCCACATCTGCGCGTTGACTTCGGCCGGATAGCTCACCGCCGGAGCCGCCGACGAATAGACCACGCGTACCTTCGTCCTGCCGCGCCCCCCGAGTACGAAAGCCAGCTCGTCATAGCGGCCGTCGCCGTCGAGATCATCCAGTTGCGAGGGGATCTCCACGCGACCGACATATACGCGTGCGCTCTGCGTCCACTCGGGCAGATCGCTGATTACAACCCCGTTGTCGGCCGACGAGATCTCGATCCGATAACGGGCCTCACCGCTTTGCGGGTTTTGCGCACCGGCCTGGAAGCCTCCGGCGACCAGGCATAACAAAAAGATAAACCGTCTCATTTATTTCAGTTTTTTGATGATTTCCTCCAATGCCTCGGCCGTACGGATCGCCCCCTCGGGCAGCTCACCGCCCAGGGCCTGCAACGCCTCCGCCGGCACAAGGTCGACCTGCTGTTCGTCGGCTTTCGAGAGATCCAGTCCGAAGACCTGCGCGAAAAATTCGTAGACCGCCCGCCGTTTGCTGGGCCCGAAGTCATGACGTTCGTCGGCGAAATGGCGGTTCTGCATCCCGTTTTCGGCCCCGTAGAACCCCCAGATCCGTTGCAGGAAGGGGTACTCCAACCGGGGATAGGTGTGGGTCCAGTCGCCTCCGTCGCTTACGGTCAGCACCGGTTTGGGCGCAAAGGTGGCCAGCAGTTCGGTCGTGCAGCTGCCCCCTGCCGCCAAGGTGACGGGCCGGGCGCTCTCGCAAGGACAGCCGCCGTCGAAGTGCGATACTAAATGCACCACGGGCGCCAGGGCCGTAAATCGTTCGTCGAACAGTCCCAGCAGCATCACATGCGTCGCGCCACCCGATCCTCCGGTTGCCCCGATACGCTCCGTATCGATATCTTTCCGTGTCTTCAGAATCCAATCGGTTACCGCCTCGGCCCACAGCGCCTGCACCTGCATCGCGCACGGTGCCCGGTGGAACTCCTCGCCCAGTTGCAACGCCGACTCGCCCCAGGCAAAGATATCGACGTCGACGGCCACAATCCCCATCCGCGCCATCGAGGCCATCAGGTACTGATGATCCGCACGGTACCGTCCCTCGGCCCAGTGTCCCGATGGCGCCACCACCATCGGATGTCGTCCGCGTCCTCCCGCAGGTGCGTAGATCGACCCGCAGGCATAGAGTCCCGGGAGCGTCTCGAGGGCGAAATTCCGGATCGTGTAGCCGTCGTGACGCGCGATAGGGGTCAGAATGACCTTCGGATCGGCCACCAGTCCGCGCAGATAGGGGTCGATATCGAAGAGTGCGCGGGCCTGCCGGCGCAACGTGTCGCGCCGTTGCTCCCACTGCGCGCGATCGTTGTATTGTGCCGAGAGCCACTCCAAAAGTGCCTCCCCTTCGGCGGGCGTACGGCGGTAATACTCATAAGGTTCGATCCGATAATGCCGTTTGCCCCGGTCGCTCCATTTGAGGTCGAGCGGCCGGCAGATCCCGTCGAGCGAAGCCTCCACCGACCAGGGCCGGATCCGGAAATCGGCATAATCCAGAAAGAGGGTGTCGGGATCGATGGCCCGCGGCGTGATCCTGACGCCGAACCGTTCGCCGACCTCTCGCATCACCTGCCCCAACGATTTGCGGAATCTTGTTTCGAGCGTTTGCGCATGCGCCGCATAGCCCGCCGCTCCGAAGACCGCAACCGCCAGAAGCAGCAACATCCTCCCGTGTTTCAATATCTTTCTCATCGTGTAAATTCTTTGGTAGTTTGCTGCGAAGTTACAAAATAATCGCGAATTTTCATACGTCGAGACACGTAAAAGCGAAAAAGCCTGAACCGCGCAACTACTCGCAGTATGGAGCCGGACTGACGTTCGAACATTATATGACGAAGTACAAGCCCCCTTCGTGTACAAAGACAGCAACAATCCTTCCGCACCCCAAATATTCGGTTTTTAATGAAAATTGCCCGATGATCAGTCCTTCCGACCAGTTTCACGGCCCTGAAGGAGTGGTAGGAGGGTGTATTTATTTGTGTTCTACATCAAACCACAACTGAACCGGATCGCAATATCGGACGGAAGTGTTGTATTTTATTTGTGTTCTACATCAAACCACAACGAATTTTATTTCAATGCAGAGCCTTTTGTGTTGTATTTTATTTGTGTTCTACATCAAACCACAACGACTTCGGTTTCACAAACGACCCTACCGCGGTTGTATTTTATTTGTGTTCTACATCAAACCACAACGAATTTTATTTTAACGCGGAACCATTTGTCGTTGTATTTTATTTGTGTTCTACATCAAACCACAACTAACGGCGTAAGTCGGCATATCGTGTACGGTTGTATTTTATTTGTGTTCTACATCAAACCACAACTATGAGCGGTATTAAAGCGGTCGGTGCATTGTTGTATTTTATTTGTGTTCTACATCAAACCACAACTTTTGTTGCCTATGTTGATATTGTCCGTAAGTTGTATTTTATTTGTGTTCTACATCAAACCACAACATACCACTGTTTACCTGGTTTGTTACCAGTGTTGTATTTTATTTGTGTTCTACATCAAACCACAACAAACAAGGTTGTATTGTAAGATGGGATTTGTTGTATTTTATTTGTGTTCTACATCAAACCACAACAAACAAGGTTGTATTGTAAGATGGGATTTGTTGTATTTTATTTGTGTTCTACATCAAACCACAACTCCGTGATCACTCGTCCCTCCTGTCCATATGTTGTATTTTATTTGTGTTCTACATCAAACCACAACAGAAAACGCCAACACATAATGAAAGGCGTGGGTTGTATTTTATTTGTGTTCTACATCAAACCACAACTTACGTATAAAGTAGATTTCCTCGATGTAGTTGTATTTTATTTGTGTTCTACATCAAACCACAACAATCCTGCTCTCGCTATGTCCGGCGGTGCGTTGTATTTTATTTGTGTTCTACATCAAACCACAACCATGAAAATCATACGAACTCCATGGATTAGTTGTATTTTATTTGTGTTCTACATCAAACCACAACAGCACCCAGACGCCCGATCAGTTGTACTTTGTTGTATTTTATTTGTGTTCTACATCAAACCACAACTATCAAAGTTGCCAGGGAACAGGACGGCAAGTTGTATTTTATTTGTGTTCTACATCAAACCACAACCGGCCATGACGGCGACCATGGCGAAGAGTGTTGTATTTTATTTGTGTTCTACATCAAACCACAACCTCCGGGCTTTGAAAGTGTTGATTGTTTGTGAATTGCGAGGTTAAACCGTCGCAAAAAAATCAACTGGCACACTCCGGGGAAGTCGATTTGATGCAGATTTTGCATTTTTGCAAGCACCTGTCTCATTTCAAAGAACAAAGGTAATAAAAAAATCACCGAATGCAAATTTTTACTATCGGACCTTGCTACGGTTTCGTTACACCGAGCGCGAGATCGAATTTGCTTCTGCTGTGCCGAGGCGAGAAAACGGCAGTGGTAAAAAGAACAACAGACCGCGACCCGTATAGGCATAATATGCGATATGATCCATATTTATAAAAATCAAACAGTTGCCGCAGCAATTCATGAACTGTTCCATTAAAAAAGTTCCAGTTGTTGCGGTGCCATCGGAGCGGCTCTTTCAACTTTGCCCCAGAAATTCATTATTTCGCCGTACTGCTTGTCTGTTACGCTCAAAATACTCGTGTAGCCTGTCGGCGGCATCGACTTTCGCACACGTTTGATATGTACCTCCCGATTCTCTTTCGACGGGCAGTGGCGAACGTAGACGGAGTATTGCATCATGGTGAATCCGTCTTTTTCCAGCGCCTTTCGGAATTGTGCGGCATGGCGTCGCTCGACTTTGGTCGTGGTCGGCAGGTCGAAAAACACAAAAAGCCACATAATCCGGTATGCGTTGAGGCGAATTTCCGACATGGTTATTCGAGCGACGGATAAACGATCTTTTTCTGTGTTCCGGCAAAACATTTGGCCAGCGAAGCTGTCGTCTGGGTCAGTCCTACATCGAGAGGTCGAGTAACCTTGCCGAATACGGCATCGACGAACAACAGGCCGAGCAGTTTCGCCTTCACCTCTTTGGTCAGCACCCGTTCGCCCCCGGCATACAATCCGAAGACTATTTCGTCCACATACGGGCGGAATGGCTCCATGATATCGTCCGCCAGCGGGAATGCGTTGTAGCGGTTGCGGTGAAAAATCCCGAATGCCGGAAACAGCCCTGACCCCATAAGCGACCGCGCGACCGCGGCCCGCAGCAGCGTGTAGCCGTAATTCAGGAGGTTGTTGGGTTCGACGCCGTCGCGCGAACGGATGAATCCGCTGCCGAAAAGTTCCGACCAGTATATTTTGGCGGCTATACCCTCGCGATTGTCCGTGTCGCCGCTCTTGACGTTGGAATAATAGGGTTTCAGTTTGTTCCCGTCTTTACCGAGTTTGTTTAGCAGTGCCGCCTGATTGCGGATCTTCGCTTCGATGGTCTGTTTCCACAACCCCTTTTTCAACGGTTCGCTGGCTTCAGTCTGCGCACGGTAACTTTCGCCTTGCGTTTTGTTGGAATCGAGGTTCATCAACATGGCGTTGGGCATAAAGTCCTTGCCGCACAGAATCACCGCAACATTATTGTCTGACAGTGCGTTCAGCAACGGCAGGGTGACAGACGTCTGCTGGTGTTCGAGTACAACGAAACCGATATCCTCTATCGGTATGCTTTTCTGCATGTCGGGCATCTCCTTCGTGTGGATAATCATTTGATTGTCTCGAAGTTTCAAGCAGTAAGGCGTCGAGAAAAACAGTGCTCTTTTCAACATGGCGCGTCAGTGTTTAAAGATGATCTCGCCGGTAACCGTTAGTTCGAAATCGTAACCTTCGACGTAGGCGTTTATATTAGAAATGCTTAATCTTAATTTAGCCGGTGGATTATTAACGTCTATTTGCGATATACCCTTACCACATTCGGCTTTAATGGCATCGTCGCTACGGGCATCTTGGTGAAATATAAACTGAATACGTCCCTCATTTGCCATCGCTTTCACCTTGTACAAACGTTTTGCCAGTTCTTTTTTTGAACATTCATATAACTCTTCCGGCGAATTTTCGTAGAACAACACCATCGTTCCCGTGCGCAGGATGCACTTGAGCGGATTGTCGTTTGCGTCGGACAGCGGAACGAGGTGGTCCGTTCCGCTCTTGCCGTTGAAGTATCGGGCGGCCTCGAGGTTGTTGATCAACTTGAACGACCGCACGGGCTTTCCCTTTGCATTGGTGCCCTCGTATATGGCCATGCAGTAGTTGCTGTCGTTGACTACATGATAGCTGCGTTTGTACTCGAAACGGGATTCATCGCGATGTTTCTTCAGCTTGATCGGCTGTGTGATACCCGGCGCGAAGATGCGCACCTTTTTTATATATACACCCTTCTCGGCATTGAAACAGATCGGTTGGGATACCGCTTTCTTGAAACCGTCGCGTTCGATAGCCGCCTTGACACACTCGCGAACGGCTTTATCTACAATTTTGTCCACATCGGTTTCTTTAAATTTATCTGCGAGCAATTTGCGAATGACATACTTGACCTCGTCGTTGTGTTTTATCGCCCCGTAAAAATTTTCCTTATGTAGCATGCCACGTGCCGTATCTCCCTGCGTATATTCCACTTCGCCGCATTCGTTGCGCTTGATTTTCCCCCGTGTACGTAATTTTTTTCGGCTCTGTTTCGGCATATTGTCCGCCGTGTGGTGGGAGACGAGCAGTTCGTCCGCGATCGACTTTACATCCTCGGTGAACGTCGGCCACGGTTTGGGGAAATGGGGGCGTTTACCCGATTCCGTCCTTTCGTAGTGCTCGGTCTCGGCGACGAAATCTTTCCAGCTTTTATAGGTATTGCCGTCGATGCAGGCGATCGTCACGGCATCTATACAGTGATGGACGTGGTTCACGCGATTTTTCTTCTCGTACTCCGCCTGCAATCCCCACGCCTTGCGCAGATCTGCGGTCGTCGCGCCTTTGACGATGTAGATGTTGCTGAACACGGTTTTTAGATACAGCCGGGCATAACGTCCGATGATCCCGATGTCTACCCCCTGGCGGTTGCTGAATCCTTCGGGGACCTCCGTCATCGTGAAACGGTTGTATTTGCCCTCCCAATAGTCCAGCTCCATTTGCAACCTGTGCCGCTTCTGAATCTCCTGGTCCTTTTTCTCTTTGGTGGAGAAATTGCCTTTGGTCCTGCTTATTTGTACCCTTAGATCCTCTATTTTCTTCTTCCAACCGAAAGAGGTCTCGATCCGCTCCATGATTTCCTGGTGGTTGGCCAGTTCCGAGGGCAGTTTGGCGCCTTTGACCTCGCGGTTGAAATGGGCGTCGCACAACGTTTTGTTCATCTGCGAATTGTCGCCGCCTCGCGAGCGCGGAACCGTGTGCTCGATGTCGAACTGCGGCGACGCGCCAAGAAAATCGCGGATCTCGATTTCTTTGCCAGTGTAAGAACAGAGGCTGATCTTTTTGCCGGTGTAAGGACAAATGTGCTTTTGTTCCACCCAGAGTTGGTATTTCAGGATATCATCTTCGGTCGGCTCCGCCCCTCCGCCGTATTGTTTGTAATATTCACATATCTCTTCTTTGTATTTCAGACGCTTCTTATCGTTGTCACGCTGCCATGCCTCTATGGCACGACGCATGTTGGCCGTGTTCAATTCGCGGGCGAACTCGATGTTTACCTTCGTGTTTTCGTCGATCCGACCCTCTTTCAACAGCCGGTTGACCAAAGCGCGCAGACGGAACAAGGCGCGCATGACCATCGGGTTGCGGACCGATGACGTAAACGGCAGCCCGAGTTGTCGTATTCCATCCTGGTCGGGCTGGGCAACCTTGTAGGTCTCGATCATCGACGGATGATAGAGTTTGCGGCTGTCGATCTGTTCGTCGGTCAGTCCGCAATCCCGCAGGCATTCGCCTATCGCCCGCTCTTTTGTGTCGAATTTATCGTAGGGGTTGCGTCTGTAGTTCGCAATCGTATCGGTGACGCTCGCTTCGATCTCGGCTCTGCGCACTTCGTCGTTCCATACCTCTTTCGGTACGACCGCCGGCAGATTGGCCAGGAATACGGCCTCGTCATAGCGGCGACCTTGCCGCAAGTGGGGCAGTATTTTGTCTATGGCGTTAAGGCTCAATGCGGCATAACTTTGCGGCATGCGGATCTTGACAAATTCGTCGGCTTGTTTGTCGGTCAGTTGCAGATTGCATTTTGCCCATTCGCGCAATTTCTCGTCGTCGCTGAATGAAAACAGGGCATGCCATACGTCGTTTACGATCTGCGCTTCGGTCTTGCCGTCGCCTTTCAGGTAAAGGCTGTGAATCTCTGTTTGCCAGTCGTCGTCGAAAACAGTTTTCAGAGCGGCTGTGACGGGGCAACCTGCAACCGATTGCGACATGCAGAAATTAAACCGGTACGGAGCCTCGCTGCGGTCGTCCCGGTAGGCGTAGCTGCCCTTTTTCCCGCCGGCCAACTTCTTGGCTATATCCTCGAAGGTGAAATTGCCCTTGCTCTTGCGGTAAAACAGCGGCAGAATCTTCTCGACTTCGGCCTCGGTGAGCGGACGTTCTTCGGGGTCGAGCTGCGTTTTTATCCGGATGTTGTTGATGAATGACCGCATACGGAACTCCTCGAACCGCGGGTGCGAAATCGGACACCTTGCCTTTTTCTTCTCGAACGTACATCTTCCGACCGATCCTTTCTGCGATTTGAGCGGACGCTGGAAGAATATCGCTTTGTACAGGGTCCGGCGCAACTCCTCCCGCAGATTTTGCTTTTCGCAAATGGCCTGGAACTCCGCCTCGTAATGCTCCTTGCGGGCGGTGTATTGTGTCCGTATCTTTTTGTTTTCGTGATACAGCCTGTAAAAATATTCGCCCAGATAGTTGCATCCGCATGCCTTCATCTCCGCAGTCAGCTGGCCGATGGAGCTCTTGACTTTGCCGTTCTCTTCGTCTTCTGCCGTCTCTTTGCGGTTGCTCAAGAAACCGCGCCGTTGTGCCAAATGATAGAGCGCCCGGCCGAGCAGATGGCGGTCCTGCCGGTTCGACATATCGAGCGTTGTCGTAAGGACCGTATTGCGGTCGTGATAGGGGTTTTTGTCCTTGTTGTCGTCGGTGCGCTGCCAAAGTAGAAACTCTTCCGTGGCCGGATATCGTTTTTCGTATCTCCACGCGTCTAACTGTTCGGTTGTCAGACTGGGACACATATCGTTGGCCGCAAGGACTTTAAGCAACTCGATCTTCCGCAGGCGGCGACGGAAATAGTGGCGGCGTGAGGCGCGTGCCTCGGTGCGGGTCTTTACCGTCGGTTCTTCTCCCTTTTGGGTGCGGTTCACCCCTTCCTGAAATATATCGACGCCCCGGTCTACCAGTTTGTAGCCTTCCTCTGTCCGTTCGGTAATTGCCCAACCCAATGAATTTGTACCCAGATCCAGTCCTAAAATCTTTGCCATAAGCTTGCTTTTCTGTAAATTTCCGTAAATTTAATGAAAAAGTTTGTAATGTGGCAAAAAAACACTACTTTTGTTGCGTAAGTATTCTACATCTTACCACAATAAGGCTATATGCCGAAGGTTGAAGAACCTTTCTCCCCCGCGTACTCCGTGGGGGAATTTTTTTGTGGTCAACCGCCCCGGTCGTCGCGATACCGGTGCTGTGCCCGGGCCATGCGGGGCGTAATCCCCTCGCAATAGAGGCTTTAGCGGTCGAACGGCTGATTTTCTGCCGATTTTCCGGTTGCGGTGAAAGTTTTTTTTGAATTGCGGACGATTTGCGTTATCTTTGCAGATTGCTTGAAGAAATGTTTTCGAAATGGCTAAAGAGAACCGAATTGTCAACGAAATAGAGGACAACGAGTATAAATACGGTTTCCAAACCGAGATTGAAACCGATGTCATTCGCAAGGGACTGGACGAAGAGATCGTCCGGCTGATTTCGGCCAAAAAGGAGGAACCCGAGTGGATGACCCAAATGCGCGTGAAGGCCTTCCGCCACTGGCTGACGCTCGAGCCGCCGACGTGGGCCCATCTGGATATTCCGCCCATCGACTTTCAGGATATCATCTACTACGCCGCTCCGCGCCGCAAAAAGCTCGGATCGATGGACGAGGTGGATCCCGAACTCAAACGGACGTTCGACAAACTGGGCATTCCGCTCGAGGAGCAGATGGCGCTGGCGGGCGTGGCGGTCGATGCGGTGATGGACTCCGTGTCGGTCAAGACCACCTTCCGCGAGACGCTGGCCGAGCGGGGAATCATCTTCTGCTCGATCTCCGAGGCAATCAAGGAGCATCCCGAGCTGATCAAAAAATATCTGGGACGGGTCGTGCCCTACACCGACAACTATTACGCCGCGCTGAATGCCGCGGTCTTCTCCGACGGTTCGTTCTGCTACATTCCCAAGGGCGTGCGCTGCCCGATGGAGCTGTCGACCTATTTCCGCATCAATGCGGCGGGTACGGGACAGTTCGAACGCACGCTGATTGTGGCGGACGAGGGGGCCTACGTCAGCTATCTGGAGGGTTGCACGGCCCCGATGCGCGATGAGAACCAGCTGCATGCGGCGGTGGTGGAGATCGTGGTCGAGCGGGATGCCGAGGTGAAGTATTCGACGGTCCAGAACTGGTACCCGGGCGACAGGGAGGGCCGCGGCGGCATCTACAATTTCGTCACCAAACGGGGGCTTTGCCGCGAGCGGGCGCACCTGTCGTGGACGCAGGTGGAGACGGGCTCGGCCATCACGTGGAAATACCCGAGCTGCGTGCTGCAGGGCGACGGTTCGTCGGGCGAATTTTATTCGGTGGCGATGACCAACCATTTCCAGCAGGCCGATACCGGTACGAAGATGATCCACTTGGGGCGCAATACCCGCAGCCGGATCGTTTCGAAGGGTATTTCGGCGGGCCGGAGCCAGAACAGCTACCGCGGTCTGGTGCGTGTGGCTGCGGCGGCCGAGAATGCGCGCAACTACTCGCAGTGCGACTCGCTTTTGATCGGCGACCGTTGCGGCGCCCACACCTTCCCGGTGGTCGATTGCGCGAATCCTGCGGCGGTGCTCGAGCACGAGGCCACGACCTCGAAGATCTCCGAGGAGCAGCTCTTCTACTGCAACCAGCGGGGTCTCTCGACCGAAGATGCCGTGGGGCTGATCGTCAACGGTTACGCCCGCGAGGTGCTGAACAAGTTGCCGATGGAGTTCGCCGTCGAGGCGCAGAAACTGCTGGCCCTGCAACTGGAGGGTTCGGTCGGATAGCATTATGTATATAATCTGTTAACGCGATATGTTAAGTATAAAAAATCTGCACGCCTCGGTCGAGGGCAAAGAGATTCTCCGGGGTATTGACCTTGAGGTCAAGGCCGGTGAGGTTCACGCCATTATGGGCCCTAACGGCTCGGGCAAGTCGACATTGGCGTCGGTGCTGGCAGGCAACGAGAAATTTACGGTGACCGAGGGTTCCGCAACCTTCGGGGGGCAGGATCTTCTGGCGATGAAGATCGAGGACCGTGCCCGTGCGGGACTGTTTTTGGGATTCCAGTATCCGGTGGAGATTCCGGGGGTGACGATGGCCAACTTCATGAAGATCGCCGTCAACGAACAGCGCAAGTTCCGCGGCGAGGAGCCCCTCTCGGCGGCGCAGTTCCTGAAGCTCATGCGCGAGAAGAGCGCCGTGGTGGAGCTGGATTCGAAACTCACCTCGCGGGCCGTCAACGAGGGTTTCTCGGGCGGCGAGAAGAAGAAGAACGAGATCTTCCAGATGGCGATGCTCGACCCGAAATTAGCCATCCTGGACGAGACGGACTCGGGCCTCGACATCGACGCCCTGCGTATTGTGGCCACGGGCGTAAGCCGCCTGCACCGCGCGGATAACGCCACGGTGGTGATCACCCACTACCAGCGTCTGCTGGACTATATCGTCCCCGACTACGTCCACGTGCTGTACCGCGGACGGATCATTTACTCGGGCGACAAGTCGCTGGCGCTCAAACTCGAACGTGAGGGATACGATTGGCTGATCAACGATTATAAGGAGTAGGGATGAGAGACGATTCAGCGATAAACACGGCCCTTTATGCCGAGCCGGCGGACGATCGGCTGACCGTTGCCGACGGGACGTCGGAGGTACGCCCGTATCGGGTCACCGACCCCGGGACGCTGACGGTCGAGGTCGGCCGCGACGCCTCCGTGGAGCTTGTGGTGCTTTACCGCACGCCGGGCTGCACGAAGTTGTCTGTCCGGTTGGCCGAAGGGGCGCAGCTGCGCATGGTCGAGTGCTTTTGCGCGGCGCGACAGACGGACAGCGAGATCCGGCAGGCGGCCCGAAGCCTTTGCCGCAGTCAGGTGCTGCAACTGACGGATTGCGTGTGGCAGTGCCGCGTAGCGCTTGAGGGTGCCCGCGCCGAGAGCCATATCGACGGCCTCTTTCTGCTGGCCGGCGGGGAGCATTCGCGTTGCGATCTGCGGGTCGACCACTGTGCGGCCGACTGCACGAGCCGTTCGCTCGTCAAGGGCGTGGCTACGGATCGGGCGCGGGGCGAATTCGCGGGGCTGGTCTATGTGGCGCAGGATGCGCAGCGCACCGACGCCCGGCAGAGCAGCCGCAATATCGTCCTGTCGCCCGAGGCACGGATCCACACCGAGCCGCAGCTGGAGATCTATGCCGACGACGTGAAGTGTTCGCACGGCGCGACGGTGGGGCAGCTGGACGGCGAGCAGATCTATTACATGCGTCAGCGCGGCCTGGACGAGCGCGTGGCGCGGCGCCTGCAATTGGAGGGTTTTGCCTCGGAGGTGGCCTGTCCGGTGGAGTCCTTCCGCGAGGAGGCCGATCGGTCGGTAGCCCGTAAACTGGAACGGATTTAGCTTTTGCGAAATGAAGCGACCATTTGATATTCAGGCCGTTCGTGCCGATTTTCCGATCCTGGAACAAGAGGTTTACGGCCGTCCGCTCGTCTATCTCGACAGCGGCGCCACGGCACAGAAACCTCGCGCGGTGATCGAACGGACCAACGCCCTTTACTGCGCGCTGAACGCCAATGTCCACCGCGGGGTCCACTATCTTTCGGAGCAGATGACCGAGGTCTACGAGCAGGCGCGCGAACGGGTACGCCGATTTATCGGAGCCTCGTCACGCGAGGAGGTGATCTTTACGGCGGGCGCCACGGCGTCGCTCAATACGGTGGCCTATGCGTGGTGCGAGCGGTTCCTGAACTGCGGCGACAACATCGTCGTGAGCGAACTGGAACACCACTCCAATCTGGTGCCCTGGCAGTTGGCTGCAGGCCGCAAAGGGGCGTCGATCCGCAAACTGCCCATCGACGGGCAGGGCGCGTTGCAACTGGACCGGTTGGACGATCTGATCGACAGCCGCACCCGTCTGGTGGCCGTTACGCAGGCCTCCAATACGCTGGGCACGCGTCCCGACCTTGAACGGATCATCCGCCGTGCGCATGACGCGGGGGCGGCCGTGGTGGTCGACGGTTGCCAGGGTGTGGTGCATGGCGGCGTGAATGTCAGCGAGCTGGGTTGCGATTTTTATGCCTTCTCGGGCCACAAACTTTACGGTCCTACGGGGATCGGCGTGTTGTACGGCCGCCGCGAATGGCTCGAGGAGATGCCGCCGTTTTTGAGCGGTGGCGATATGGTCGACCGGGTTTCGTTCGAGCGGACGACCTTTGCGCCCCTGCCTCTGAAATTCGAGGCCGGCACGTCGAATTTCGTCGGCGCCGCGGGGCTGGGCGAGGCCATCGCGTGGTTAGAGCAGTTCGAGGCGGGCGATATCGAACGCCACGAGGCCGATTTGCTGGCCTATGCCACCGAAAGACTTCAGGCGATCAAAGGGTTGCGCATCTACGGCACGACGCCCGGCAAATGCGCGATCCTGTCGTTCAATATCGCGGGCGCGCACCCTTACGACGTGGGGATGATCCTCGACAAGTTGGGCGTGGCGATCCGCACGGGACAGCACTGCGCCGAACCGGTGATGACGCATTATGGTGTCGACGGGATGTGCCGCGCGTCGCTGGCCCTCTACAACGAGCGACGCGAAATCGACCTCCTGGCGGCGGGTCTCGAGCGGGCGTCGAGAATGCTTATATAACTGAAAACAAGGAGGAACCGAGATATGTTGATCGTTTTGGAAGGTTTGGACGGTGCAGGCAAGTCGACGCAGATCGAACGCCTTCGCGCCTGCTTCGAGGCCCGCGGGCTGAAGACCGAATACCTGCATTTTCCGCGCTTCGATGCGCCGGTATACGGCGATATGATCGCCCGTTTCCTGCGCGGTGAACTGGGTGCGGTCGATGTGGTCAATCCCTATGTCGTTGCGTTGCTGTTTGCCGGCGACCGGGCCGATGCCGCCGCGACGATCCGCCGCTGGATGGAGCAGGGCAGGGTAGTGATCCTGGACCGCTACGTCTATTCCAATATCGCCTATCAATGTTCGAAACTGGTTGAGGTAGAGGAGATCAACGCGCTGAAAGAGTGGATATTGCAGACCGAGTACGAGCATTTCGCCATTCCGCGCCCCGATCTTTCGCTCTTTCTGGACGTTCCGATCGGCTTTGTGGAGCGCAAACTCCGCGAACAGCGTGCCGGCGACGACCGCGAATACCTGCACGGGGCGCAGGATATCCACGAAGCCTCCATCGAGCTGCAACGCCGTGTCCGCCGGACCTATTTGGATGCAGCGCTCGGGGACGAGACTTTACGCGTTGTGGATTGTGCTGATGCAAAGGGAGATATGGCTTCGCCCGATGAAATTTTTGCGCGGATTGCCGCCTGTGTGGCGCCGCTCATGGAAAACACGCCGGACCGATGAAACGCCGCGATTGGATCTCATGGGTCTGCCGCCTGCTGCTGGGCGCCACGTTCCTCTTCTCGGGCTTTGTCAAGTCGGTCGACCCGTGGGGTACGGCGCTGAAAATCAATGAATATCTGTCGATTTACGGTGTGGAATACCTGCGGCCCGCCTCGATGGCCTTTTCGATCTGGCTCTGCGGTGCGGAGCTGATGATGGGTTTGATGCTGCTGTTTGGTGTCCGGACGCGTTTGGTGTCGATCTTCGCCTTCGGGTCGATGATCTTTTTTACGGCGCTGACCCTCCTGAGTGCGACGTGGCTCCCCGTCGAGGATTGCGGGTGCTTTGGCGACGCTGTGCGGCTGACCCCCTGGCAGACCTTTTTCAAGAACCTGATACTCTTGCCGTTGTCGGCTGTGCTGTGGTACCGCTGCCGCCGCGAAAAGATCTTTTCGTTCAACCGCGCGGAGGTGGTGCTGACCCTTTGTTTCTTCGTGATCTCGATGGGGCTGGGGACGTGGTGCTACCGCCATCTGCCGCTGCTGGATTTCCTGCCCTATAAAGAGGGGGTCGACCTGCGTTCGGCGTGGATGTCTCCCGAGGAGGGGCTTTATGGCGAGGAGGTGCAGACGACACTGGTTTACAGAAACCGGCAGACGGGCGAACTGCACGAATTTACGCTCGACGATACCGAGTGGCAGGATCCCGACCTGTGGGAGTGGGTCGAGACGCGCACCGGGAGCGAGGAGGAACTGTTGAAGCAGCCGATGATCGGCGAATTCGCCCTGCGTGCCGACGATGAGGATGTCACGGAGGCGGTCCTGAATCTCGACGGTCGGGTCTATCTGTTCTGTACGTCCGACCCGCGGCGAATCGGTCGCCGTTGTGCCGAACGGTTCGGGTTGTTGGCCGAACAGGCGGTGGCGGAAGGGGCGGAACTCTTCTGCCTGACTCCTGCAAGATTGACCGAAACGCAGACTTATGCGTTTGGAAACCAGGATGTTGAAATATTTAATATCGACGCCACGACGCTGAAAACCTTGTTGCGTGCCGACGCGGGGGTGGTCGTGCTGGAAGACGGCGTGATCCGGGCCAAGCGCAATTGCCGCGATATACCCTCGCTCCTCGAGGTCCGTTAGCTGCGGCGCGCGTGGTACGAAAATTGAGTTGACGGTGGTAAAATCGTCAACTTTTTTATGCGTATTCTCTTCTGTTCTATTGTCCTGGCGGGGCTGGCGGCGTGTCGTGCGTCGATCGCTCCGCAAGTCCCCCTGCCGCGTCCCGTGAAGGTCACCGTTGCGGCCGACGCCTCGACTCTGGACCGCGATTTTGTCGGTCTGGCCACCCCGGACGATGCGGTGAACCTCTCGTTTCGGCTGGCGGGTCAGGTGGCGGCCATCCCCATCTCGCGCGGCGAATCGGTGCGTGCGGGGGCTTTGCTGGCCGAGCTGGATGCCCGTGAGATCCGTTCGCAGGTCGCGGCCGACCGCGCGGCTTACGAGCAGGCCAACTCGCAATTCGACCGCATGAAACGGCTGCTGGACCATCAGGCCATCTCGATGCAGGAGTACGAGTCGGCCCGCACGGCCTATGCGCGCGCCCGCTCGACGTGGGAGAACAGCCGCAACCTGTTGGACGAGACCAAGATACGGGCGCCGTTTGCGGGCGTGATCGAGGCCACCTACGTCGATACGTGGCAACAGGTCTCGGCCGGTCAGACGATCGTGCGCATCGTCAATCCGTTGACCTCCACCGTGCAATTCACCCTGCCCGAGAGCGCTTTGCGGCTGTTGGAACTTCCGTCGACCCGTTTCGAGGTGCGTTTCGACGCCTGGCCCGCGGAACATTTTGCGGCGCGGCTGAAGGATTATGCCCCCACGTCGTCCGACGCCTCGGGGTTTCCCGTGTCGCTGACGGTGGAGAATCCCGATCCGAAACGCTTCGCGCTGACTCCGGGCATGGCCTGCACGATTACGCTGATTGCGGCCGATCCCGTGGCGGGTGCGGTGACCCTGCCGCTGACGGCGCTCTATGCTCCGGTTGCGGGCGACACGTCGGTCTGGGTGGTCCGCAACGGGCGGGTCGAGCGGCACGGGGTGCGGCTGGGTTCGCCGGTGGGGCGCGACCGGGTGGCTGTCGTGTCGGGTGTGCGTGCGGGCGATACGGTGGTGACGGCGGGCGTCTACAAACTGGAGGAGGGCGAATATGTGCAACCTGTTGAAAACGAACAGCAATGAATCTACCTGCATGGACTTTCGGCCACCGCAAGGCGGCGGCCTTTCTGCTTCTGATGCTGCTCGCGGGCGGCGCGATGGGGTTCCTTCGGATGGAGAAAAAGGAGGATGCGACGTTTATGATCAAGAGCGCCGTGCTCTTGTGCAGCTACCCGGGGGCCTCGCCTTTCGAGATCGAGAAACTGATCACCGAACCTATCGGCCGCGAGGTGCAGGCGATGCGGCGGCTGCACAAACTGATCTCGGAGTCATCGTGGGGCCGTTCGCGGGTGATGGTCGAACTGGATCCCGGGACGCCTGCGCGCGAGATTCCGCAGCTGTGGGACGAATTGCGGCGGCGTGTGACGGCTGTACAGACGCAACTGCCCGCGGGGGCGTCGCCGATCGTCGTGGGGGACGATTTCGGCGATGTCTTCGGGATCTACTACGGCCTTTCGGCGGGTGAGGGGTTCTCGTGGAACGAACTGCGGAAGTGGGCGCAACAGATTCAGACGCAGCTGGTTCCGCTGGACGGCGTGCGTCGGGTGACGCTCTTCGGCGAACAGTCGCCCGTCGTGAATATCTACATCTCCCTGGCCACGCTGGCCGGTTTCTCGATTCGTCCCGAGACGATCGTGGCGACCATCGCCGAGCAGAACCGTGTGGTCGGCAGCGGCCTGAAACAGGCGGGCGAGCTGACGATCCGCATCGCCGAGGAGGGGACCTATCGCTCGGTCGAGGAGTTGTCCGACCAGCTGCTCTTCGCGCAGGACGGCAAACAGTACCGGTTGGGCGATCTGGCCCGCGTCGAACTGGAATACCAACGTCCGCCCGAGCGGCTGATGAGTGTCGACGGCCGGCCCGCCATCGGGATCGGCGTCGCCTCAGAACAGGGGGCCGATGTGGTGCGCACGGGGCGCGAGGTGGCGCGGGTGCTCTCGCGTTTAGAGGCACAGATGCCTGTGGGTGTGGAGCTTACGTCGCTCTACCCCGAGGACCGGATCGCCCGCGAGGCCAACAATACCTTTCTGTGGAATCTGCTGCTGTCGGTGGTGATCGTGGTGGCGGTGATGGTGCTGTTCATGGGCGTACGGGCGGGTACGGTGATCGGCTCGTCGCTGCTGTTTGCGATCGGCGGCACGCTGCTGGTGATGTATTACGCGGGCGAGGGGCTGAACCGCACCTCGTTGGCCGGTTTTATCATCGTGATGGGGATGCTGGTCGACAACGCCATCGTGGTGGTCGACAATGCGCGTCAGGGGCTGGCGCAGGGACTCCTGCCGCGTGAGGCCGTCAGCCGCGGGGCGATGCGGCCCGCGTGGAGTCTGGCGGGGGCGACGGTGATCGCCATTCTGTCGTTTTTGCCGCTCTATCTGGCCCCCTCGTCGGTGGCCGAGATCGTCAAACCGCTCTTCGTGGTGGTGGCCGTGTCGTTGCTGCTGAGCTGGCTGCTGGCCATGACGCAGACGCCGCTGTGGGGCGAACGGCTGTTGCGGAAACCGGCGACGCAGGCCGAATCAAGGGTCTATGCGCACGTGTTGGAGGCTGTGCTGCGCCACCGTTGGGCGACGTTGCTGACGACCGTGGCGCTCTTTGCCGCGGCGCTCGTGGTGATGGGCCGGCTGCCGCAGAATTTCTTTCCGGAGATGGACAAACCCTATTTCCGCGCCGATGTGATTCTGCCCGACGGCTACGATATCGGGGCTACGTCCAACCGTCTGGAGCGGATGGAGCGGTGGCTGCTCGACCGTCCGGAGGTCGTGCACGTCTCGACTACGGCCGGAGGAACGCCGCCGCGCTACTATCTGGCCAGCGGAAGCGTGACGGGACGGCCCAATTTCGGCAACCTGCTGGTGGAACTGCACGACAAGGCGGAGACCCGGTCCGTCGAGCAGGCCTTCGCGCAGTGGGTCGAGGCCTCGATGCCCGATGTGTGGTTGCGTTCGTCGCTCTTCAAACTCTCGCCCGTGCCCGATGCCGCCATCGAATTCGGGTTTATCGGTCCGCAGATCGACACGCTGGTGCGGCTGACCGGGACCGTGCAGCAGATGATGCGGCGCACGGGCCGCGCCACCAACATCCGCAACAGCTGGGGCAACCGGATCCCCCTCTGGCAGCCCGTCTATTCGCAGATGCGGGGCCAGCGGATCGGCATCTCGCGCAGCCGTCTGGCCGCGGGGCTGACCATTGCGACCGAAGGGTATTCGTTGGGCGATTACCGCCTGGAGGACCGTGTGATTCCCATCCTGCTGAAGGACGAGCGGATCGACAGCTACAACCTTCCCAACCTCCAAGCCCTGCCGCTCTTCTCGCCCCGCGAACGGGTCTATCCGCTGGCGCAGGCGGTCGATTCGTTCCGTTTCGACTATCGTATCGGGCGGATAGAACGCTTTAACCGCCAGCGTGTGATGAAGGCGCAGTGCGACCCGCAGCGCGGCGTGGAGACGGCCTCGCTGTTTGCGCAGCTGGCTTCGGAGGTGGCGGCAATCAAGTTGCCCGACGGCTATTCGATGCGCATTTTCGGCGAACAGGAGAGCCAGGCCGAGTCGAACCGTGCGCTGGCCGAGTATATGCCGCTGACGATGGTGCTTATTCTGTTAGTGCTGATCTTCTTGCAGGGGAACTACCGCGACCCGCTGTTGATCCTGCTGATGATCCCGACGGTGGTGATCGGTGTGGTCGCCGGATTAGCGTTGTCGGGACGGCCGTTTAACTTCTTCGCGCTGTTGGGATTGCTGGGATTGGCGGGTATGAATATCAAGAACACGGTGGTGCTGGTCGACCGGATCGGCGAACTGCGCCGTTCGGGCATGCCGGCACCGCAGGCGGTCCGCGAGGCGGCACGGGGACGTATGCTTCCTGTGGCGATGGCCTCCGTGACGACGATCCTGGGGATGCTGCCGCTGGCTTTCGACTCGCTCTTCGGGGCGATGGCGGCGACGATTATGGGCGGTTTGGTAGCCTCGACGCTGCTGACGGTTCTGGTGCTGCCCGCCCTGTATGCTTTGTTCCACGCTATAAAATTCGACCGTTAAACGATGAAACACCTTGTATTTTTGTGGGCTTTGCTCGTCGTCGCCCAGGCGCGCGGGCAGCTGACCGTCGACTCCTACCGTGCCGAGGTGTCGGCCTATAGTCACGAACTGAAAATAGCGGAGGAACAGGTGACCGAGGCCGCCGAACAGGAGCTGCGCACGCGTACCAACCGGCTGCCCGAACTCTCGGCCGCAGGGGTGTTCTCGGTGGCGATGCGGCAGCACGACGGGGTCAAACCGTGGTCCTTTTCGCTCGAGCCGGCCATCGTGCAGACGCTCTATGCAGGCGGGTCCTTGCGGGCCGATCGCCGGCGGGCGGCACTGGCTTACGGCGCGGCACTCGAACAGCAGACCTTTACGCGTTTCGATGTGCGTTATGCGGCCGATTATGCCTATCGGAATCTGGCGGCGATGCGCAGCTACGAGGTGGTGACGGCCGAATATGTCGGGTTGGTCGACTCGCTGAAGCGGGTGGTCGACCTGCGGTTTGCGGAGGGGTATACGGCACGGGGCGATGTGCTGATGATGGAGGCGCAGCTGGCCCAGGCGCGTTACGACCTGACGGTGGCGGGACAGCAGAGCGAGGTGGCGCTGCACAATTTCAATATCCTGCGCGGTCACGGCGGAGACGAAGGGGTGGTGCTGGCACAGTCGATCCTCGACAGTCCCGCCATGCCGCGGCGGGTGGCGCTGGGCGAGGTGCTGGCCCGCCGCAACGACTTAGAGGCCGCGCGGTTGCAGTCGCTCAGCGCCGAGGAGGCTGTCCGGCAGGCCCGCGCCCCCTTCCTTCCGCGGCTTGGGGTAGGGGTGAGCGGTCAGTGGCATCCGCATACGCCCAACCGCACGGGCCGTACGCTTGTGGACGGAGCCGTGGTGGCCGAGGTGTCGGTTCCGATCTTCCACTGGGGCGAACGTCGGCATGCGGTGTCGGCGGCGCGTGCGGCGGCCGTGCAGCAGGAACGGCGTGTGGAGCAGCTGCGCGACGAGATCATCCGGCAGGAGCTGAACGGCTGGACGGCGGTGGAGAAGAGCGTCGGGCGGATGGTCGCGGTGCGCGAAAACCTGCGCATCGCCCGCGAAAACCTCGATTTGAGCGCCTATTCCTATGGCGAGGGGCTGGTGACGATCCTCGACGTGCTGCAGGCGCAGCTCAACTGGATTCAGCTGTATACTCATTTGATCGACGCCTACTATGCCTACGCCGTGGCCGTTGCGGACTACGAGCGCGTGGTGGCCGAGCCGTAGATTTCTCGGTGCCGCGCGGGCCCGTCGGTCGTCGCGGCGAATAGTGCGGGCGCGGTATCCGGGAGGGGTGCGGCGCTCGATTTTTTTCTCCGTCGCTGTCGCAAAATCGATTTATTATGTTACCTTTGTGACATAATAGTACGATTATGAAACGATGTATTTTCGCGTTGACCCTGACGTTGTGGCTGCTCGTTCCGGCGGTGGCTGCGGCAGACGGTCACGACGACGAACAAAGGCGGCGATTTGCCCGTGCCTGCGACCTCTTCGACCGCGGACACTGGACGGACGCGCGCCTGATTTTAAGTCGGCTGCGCGATGCGTGGCACTCCGCCGACGCGTTGCCGATTGAGGAGATCGAATATCGTCTGGCCGTATGCGCCGTCGAGTCGGATGCACCCGAAGCCCCCGAACTGTTGCGCGGTTTTGTCGCCCGTTATCCCGCCTCGTCGCACGGCAATGACATCGAGCTGGCCCTGGCTTCGTGGTGCTGCATCCGCGAGCGGTGGGAGGAGGCCGAAGCCTCGTTCGCGCGGGTCGATTATGATGCACTCGACGCCGCCGGACGCGAACGTTACGATATGCGGCGCGGCTATATCGCCTTTATGAACCGGAATTATCCCGCGGCCCGCAACTATTTCGCCAGGATCGACCCGGAGGGGGCGTGCGGCGACCACGCCGTCTATTATCGGGCCTATATGGACTACACCGAAGGACAGTACGACGCGGCCGAAACGGGTTTCCGCCGGCTGCTGAAGAGCGCCTCCTACGGTTCGCTGGTCCCCTTCTATCTGTTGCAGATCGACTACCGCCGCGGCCGTTACGATCAGGTGATCGAACGGGCTGCGGAGTTGCTCCCGCGTGCGGCGGCCTCGCAGCAGCCCGACCTGCACCGTCTTCTGGCCGGTGCGCATTTCCATCGCGAGGAGTTCCCGAAGGTGCTCGACGGGCTGAAGAATTACCGCGCGACGGGGGGCGAGGAGGACCGCGAGACCCGCTATTTAGAGGGTTACGCCCTCTACCGTCTGGCCCGTTATCCGGAGGCGGCGCCGTTGCTCCGCCAGGTCTGCGGTGCGGACGACGAGCTGACCCAGAATGCCGCTTATCACCTGGCCGACTGTTATTTGCGTACGGGCGACAAACCCTCGGCCATGCAGGCCTTCGCGATGGCTGCGGGAAACCGGTCCAACCCTTCGCTGGCCGAAGAGGCCCTCTACAATTACGGTAAACTGCAATACGAACTGGGCGGCGGGCGCTTTAATGAGGCGATCCACATCCTGACGCGCTATCTGAACGACTATCCCCGCTCGTCGCGGGCGGTCGAAGTGCGGCGCCTGCTGGCTGCGGCCTATTACAATTCTCGCGATTACGAGGAGGCCTACCGGGCGATGCGCGCACTGCCCGAACGCGATGCCGAGATGAATGCCGCATTGCAGAAAATCACCTATTTCCGCGGTCTGGATGCCTGGGAGCAGGGCGATCTGACGCGGGCGCAGTCGAGCCTGAAGGAGTCGGCCGCCATGCGGATCAGCCCGCGTTATGCCTCGCTGGCCAACTTCTGGTTGGGCGAGATCGACTATGCGCAGGAGCGATATGAGGCCGCCCGCGAACGTTTCGACGACTATCTGCGCCGGGCGCCCCGGACGGAACGCGAATATGCCTTGGCGTGGTACAATCGCGGCTATTGCAGTTTCTCGCAGGGCCGTTACGACGATGCCGGAGCCGATTTCGACCGCTTTTTGGAACTGTACGCCGCCCGCGACGACTACCGGACCGACGGCCTGAACCGCCGCGCCGACTGTTTCTATGCGCAGCGGCAGTTCCCGAAGGCCCTTGCGACGTTCGATGCCGCCTTGGCTTCTGGCGGGCGCGGCGCACATTATGCCCGCTACCGCAAAGCGTTGACTCTGGGCGCCATGGAACGGACCGACGAGAAGATCGCGCTGTTGGAGTCGATCGTGCGTGACGATCGCGGCGACTATGTCTCCGACGCCCTCTACGAGCAGGGACATACCTGCCTGACGGCCGAACGCTACGAGGCGGGCGCGCGGGCTCTGGAGGCTTTTGTCGCCCGTTATCCCCGTTCGCCGCGGCTGACGCAGGCGCTGTTGGACCTGGGACTGGTCCATCTGAATCTGGGGAACGATGCCAAGGCCCTCGACTATTACGGCCGCGTCGTCTCCACGGCTGCGGGAACCACCGAGGCGCGTTCGGCACTGAAGGCCGTGCGCGAGATCTATGTTGCGCGCGGCGATGCCTCGGGATACTTCGATTTTGCGAGCCGTGCGGGGGTGGAGCAGGATATCTCGACCGTGCAGCGCGATTCGCTGACCTTTGCGGCGGCCCGTTCGCTCTACCTCGACGCGCCTTCCGAGGCGGCGGCCCGTTCGCTGCGCAGCTATGTGAAGAGCTACGGCGACGGCGCCTATGTTACCGACGCCCTGTACTATCTGTCGCTCTGCCCGCAACCCGACGAACGCGAACGTATTGCGGTGTTGCAGCAATTGGTGGACCGCGGTGAATCGCCCTACCGGATCGAGGCTCTGGGATCGTTGGCCGCGGCGGCCGAGCAGGAGCGGATGTACGACACCTCGGCTGCAGCCTGGCAGCAGCTGGCGACGGCGGCTCCGACGGCCCGGCAGCGGCAGCAGGCCTCCGAAGGCTTTGTCCGCATGACCGTGGCGCAGGGTGACGACGGCGTGTTGCTCGGCGGCTGGGCCGATGCGGTGGCCGCGCTGCCCGATCCGACGGAGCGGGCCTTGCGTGAATCCCGTTTTGCCCGTGCCGGTGCGCTGGAGCGGGCCGGTCGTCAGGCCGAGGCGCTGGAACTTTACCGCACGTTGAGCGCGGAGGTGCGTTCGGCCGAGGGGGCGGAGTCCAAATATCGTGTGATCGCTGCCCTGCGCGCCGCGGGGGAGAACGATGCCGCCGAAAAGGCCGTCTTCGAATTTTCGGAGAGCAACTCGCCCCACAACGACTGGCTGGCCCGTGCCTTTATCCTCCTGGGCGACATCTATCTCGACCGCGGCGACAGTTTCCAGGCGCGAGCCACCTGGCAGAGCGTCGTCGACGGATATACGCCCCGAAATGACGGAATCGTGGATCAGGCGCGCGGCCGGATCCAACAACTCAATGATTGATATGAAACGACTTGCACTGCTTCTTCTCTTGGTGATGCCCGCGCTTGCGGGTGCGCAGATCGATACCCGGGTCGAGGTTTCGAAGGCCTATGTGCCCGACGTCGACCCCGCCGCCAAATTAGCTATCGAACCCGATCGTACGGACACCGTCAGGTTGCGTCCCGACATCGACTATTCGATCACGCCGTCGGCCTATTCGGCTCCTTTTGCCGTGCGGCCCTTTGTGCCGTCGCGCATCTCGTACTGGGAGCTGGACCGCCCCGATCCTTACTATCTGAAGGCGGGTGTGGGGTTGCCGCTGCGCTCGGTGGTCGACCTCCACGCCTCGACCCAGCACCCCGATGTGGGATATGCCGCGGGGTGGCTCAACCATGACGGTTTCTACGGCAGGATCCGCAATCTGGCGGACGAAAAGGCGCGGGCGACCCGTACGGACAACCGTTTGGGCGGTGCCGCGGGCCACTACTTCGGCCGCCATCTGTTGGAGGGGCGTCTGGAGGGCAGTTTGCAGACCGTCAGACGTTACGGCGCCATCGATCCGCTCTTCACCGCGGGCGTGGGCGATCCCGCGCATTATGCCGACGCGACGGTGGACGTGCGTTTCGGCGACGATTTCAGCGATCTCGGGAAGTTCAACTTCAACATGACGGCCTCGCTGGACTATTTCAACGGGCGCAACAAAGGGGTTGCGGGCGGCAAAAACGGACAGTGGGGCGGTGATTTCGGCCTGCGTCTGGGGCGTCGCTTCGGCCATCACGATCTGGTTCTGAATGCGGGTTACGGTTTCTGCAAGTTCCTGCCCGACAACGGGTTCGACAAATACCGCATGCGGCGTCTGGACCTCGGGCTGCGTTATGATTTCCGGGTGCGGTCGATCGATTTCTGCGTGGGTCTGGACTACGTGCACACGGCGACGCTGGACGTCGTGCCCGACGAACGCAACCACTACGTGCTGCCATGGGCGCAGATCCGTTTCAAGTCCCTCGGCAACGGTCTGGTGCCTTTTATCGAGGTGGACGGCGCCGTCGAGCGCAACGACTACCGTACGTTGGCCCGGGAGAATCCCTATGTGCTGGCGGGGCTGTTCGGCGTCAAGCCGACCGTGGATTATCGGTTGCGCGGCGGTTTTGCGGGTGCGTTGCGCGAGGGGCGGTTCACCTATTCGCTGCGCCTGGAGATCAAGTGGCAGGAGAATGCCCGCTACTGGTATCTGACCGGGGTGCTGCCGACGGACGGAACCTATACGGGCAATCCGCTGTGGTACAATATGATGACGGCGCGGCGGACCGTCTCGTCGCTCCTCTTCGACCTGCATTGGCACACCCTCTCGGGATTCTATACCGAGGCGCGGGTCCGGGGTTCGATCCTTGACGACCGCGGACGGGTCGGCGGTGAGCTAATCGGGGGCGGACTGCCGCAGCTGGAGGCTTCGTGCACGGTGGGACTCAAGCGCAGGAAGTTCGGGGTCTCGGCCCGTGCCGAGGTCGAGAGTGTCCGCAGCTGGTCGGCTTTGCGGCGGAGCATCTCGCCCGACAACCCCTTCACGCTGACCCGCCTGCGTGTGCCGGTCACCTGCAATCTCTCGTTGCGGGCCGATTGGCACTATTCGCGCCGGCTGACCCTCTTTGCCGAGGGCGACAACCTGGCCGGCGCACGGCTCTTTCGCTGGGGCGCCTATCCCGAGCCTGGGGTCGGCGTTACGGCGGGCGTGAAGATGACCTTCTGATCAAGATACGACTGCGCTCGTCGGGGCGGGGTCCCGATCCCGTCCCTTGCCGCGCGGCAGTCTGTGTAAGAGGCCTGGCCTACGACACCGAAAACCGCGGCGGCCGAAGCCACCGCGGAGGAAAAGCGAACCGATCGGGCCGAATAGAGAGGAGCGGCCGCAGAACGGGGATTGAGATATCAGTCGCTGATTTTCATCAAACGATATTCGCGGTCGAATTTTAAGTCGAGGTCGTTATCGAGTTCCAGTTTGTAACCGCGCATATTGCGTTTGATGGCGACGATTCGGCGGCCCGGGTGGTTTTTGTTGACGAAATCGAGCAGTTTTTGCGGAATAATCGCCTCGGGGACAGCCCCGTGCTCACATTCGATCTCCATCCACTCGCCCTGGGCGTCGAATTCGATCTCGGTACCGTTGACAAAATGCACCTCGTATTTCTTGGATCCCTTGTCGCTTACGACGGCGTGATCCACTTGAATATCACCGAAGTACTTCTTGATGAAATGTTGCGAGGCTGCGGGCATCTGTGCCACCTGAATAGGGGTGTCGCCGACAGCGGCTCGTACGGCGGTGAGGCCCGCGAGGGCCAGCACGGCCAGTAGTAGGAATCGTTTCATCGTCATGGCCTCCGTTATCGGTTGTTGCCCGTCAGTTTGCTTTTGGGGGTGTACTGGTTGTGCCCCTCGGGGTTGTTGACCTGGCCGGTGCGGCCCGACGAGGCGCAGGTGCTGCCGCTGCGCTGGTTGGTCGTTGCGGTGCCGGTGCCACGGCTGCCCGAATTGTTGGAGATGCGGCCGTTGCTGGCCTCATTTTTGACGCCCGTGCTGCGGCTTGTGCCCGACGTACGGGTCGAGGCTTGGGCTTTGACCGAGCGGGAGGAACCGCTGCGCAAACCGGTTTTGGTCTCTTTGGTGTCTTTGATCTCTTTCATAATCGAAAATATTAAGGTGTTACCATGTTTCGGCGTTTTTCAACGCGTTCGATAGATCAAAAAACAAGATCCGTGCCATATTTGGACCCGCGTGGTGGTCTGGCGGTTTCCGGCAAGGGTGGGGTCCCGATCCTGCCTCGACGAGCGCAGGGTTATCAAGATGCGTTTCCTGGCCTGTCAAGGAGATTGCTCGATAATTCTGTCTGGTCGATCCCGGTCCGGTTTCACTTGAGGCGTTGGAAGGAGAATAAAAAAAGGGTAAGCTACTTATATCGCACCGCTACAACCGCATACCCTTGCTCAATTCCTTGCCTGGGGGATTCTGCAGGAGCTGGTCGTATAAGACTTACCCGAATGCAAAGGTACTGCTTTTTTTCGTTTTGCCAAACAAAAACGGTAAAAAAGCCGGGACACCCCATCAAAATAGGGTCCGGATGGCAGGATTCATGACCGCGCGGTTTCGTCGCGGCGGTGTCGCGGTCGTGCCGAACTGTAAAAGCTCCGAATATTTCGTGAATTTTCATGCGATTTAATGCGTAATAATAACGACGAATCGTCGTTTGCATTTGTTGTTTAGGCTGAAAAAAACAGTATATTTGTGTGTTAAAACGACCCGAACCATGGCTTACGAAATATTTATCAGCTACCGGCGAAGCAACGAGCAATTGTGGACCAACGGCACGGAGATCGCCCGATCCATAAAACAGCAGCTCGAACTGTGCGGGTATCGCGGGCGCATCTTCTTCGATTACAGCGTCGAGGAGATGGACGATTATTTCGAGACCGTCATCCTCTCCAGTCTCGAGAAATGCAAACTGTTGATCCTGGTGCTGTCGCGCGACTCGATGGGGCGCGTCGTGAACGACGGGGACTGGGTGCGTCGCGAAGTGTTGCGTGCCAAACAGTGCGGGTTGAAGATTATCCCCGTCGACCCCGACAAACAGTTCGACGGATTTCCGGCCGGACTGCCCGAGGAACTCTCTTTCCTGCCGCGTATACAACGCACGGTAATTCATATGGACGAGGGTTTCGAGAATGATATCGACCGACTTATCGAACGCAGAATCAAGGCGGTAGTGCCGCCGTCGGGGACGTCGTATTGGGGCCGCTACGGGACGACTATCATTAGTGCGATCGTTGCGGTGGGTGTCGTTATGGGCTTTGCGTTGTTTCGGTCCACAGCGGATCCGAGTCTCACGCCGACTACAGAATCCGATACCGAGGTGTTAGCCGACGGGAATGTTACTCCGGGATCTTCGAACCAAGAGAAGCCCTCGTCCAAGGTGAACCACCAAGAGGAATTCGCCGATGCGCAACGGAAGAAAGATGAAGAGGCCAAACGTCAACAGCAACTCGAGGAACAACGGAAGAAGGAAGAGGAAGCCAAGCGCAGTTCGGCCTTGAATATCGAGATGGTCTATGTCGCTGGCGGAACGTTTATGATGGGCGCATCTTTATATGATCCGGGGGCTTACGGTGATGAGAGACCTGCCCACAGCGTTACGTTGTCGGGCTATTATATCGGGAGGTACGAGGTTACGCAGAAGCAGTGGGTGAGGATAATGGGTTCGAACCCGAGCAGATGGAAAGGCGATAACTTACCTGTGGAGAATGTAAGCTGGGAAGATATTCAGGAATTTCTTCGTAAGCTGAATGCGAGGACGGGAAAGAACTATCGTCTGCCGACGGAGGCGGAATGGGAGTTTGCGGCGCGCGGTGGCAACAGCAGCTGTGGTTACAAATACAGCGGGAGCGATAATATCGGTAATGTAGCGTGGTACAAAGACAACTCCGGTTCAAAGACACATCCGGTAGGCACCCAATCTCCGAATGAGTTAGGGATTTATGATATGGCGGGAAACGTTTATGAGTGGTGCCAGGATTGGTACGATGGTTACAGCAGTGCGGCGCAGACAAATCCCACGGGTCCGTCCTCGGGTGCTCTCCGCGTGCTCCGCGGTGGTAGTTGTTTCAACTACGCAAAGTACTGCCGTGTTTCGAGCCGGTACGACTACGCGCCGGGCAGCAGGTTCATCAACTGCGGCTTTCGCCTCGCGACCTCTCTTTAGTTTGTTTGGAGTATATCCAATCCGCAACTTAAGCTAAAAAGAAGAAATGAGGTCTCGTGACCGCTGTGTACATCAGGCATGCGGCTGTCCCGATGCCGAATAAGCGCGGCTTTCGCAAGAGTCTGTAAATTTCATCCTCCGTGATCTGCGGGGCGCTGTTGCCGATGGTGTGCGGGCGGGGCGGCCGGAGCGCAAGGATAAAAAAAGCCCCTTCGGGTGACGAAGGGGCGGGTGATGTATCCGCAGGGGGATTACAACGCGTTCACGTGGAGCTGCAGGGCACCTTTGAGGTTGCCGGCCTTGTTCTTGTGGATGATGTTGGTCTTGGCCAACTTGTCCAGCATCGAGGTTACCTTCGGGAGGAGTGCCTCGGCGGCGGCTTTGTCGGTGGTGTTGCGCAGGGCCTTCACGGCGTTGCGAGCGGTCTTGTGATACAGACGGTTGTGCAGACGCTTGGTTGCCGTCTGACGGATACGTTTTTTCGATGACTTATGGTTTGCCATAATTTTTGTTTATCTTTTTTAATTTCTCCTTCTCTTTTTACGCTCACGGCCGTAGCCGGTTTCGGATAGGCTTGCGCCCGCTCCCTCGAGACCTCGCGGTCTCCGCTCTTTTTTCCACCCGTGGGTTCAGGTTCCGAAAAACTGCCAAAAACACCTCTGTCGACTCGTGCGGCCTGTCCCAGCTTTTTACACCGGAGGCCCTTTTGCCCGTGCGGGTTGTTTTTGCAGCTCTTCACTACCCCCCCCCTCGTTGTAGCCCATAGCAGAATCGAACTGCTCTTTCAAGAATGAAAATCTTGCGTCCTAACCGATAGACGAATGGGCCTTACCGCTATCGCTTCACGTGGAGAGTTTCGCTTTAGCGGGGGCAAAGGTAAGATAAAAATGTTATTTGTGCAAACGAAAATGGAAAAAAGTGCGTCCGGGATGGACGAAATGTGTAAAAATCGGATCGACAGCGAGCCATGCGCCCGGGTGTCGATCCGATTTTTTTGTGCCGGCCGGGCTGTTACTCGGCCAACCAGGCCTCGATGGTGGCGTAGGCCTCGTCGCGCATCTGCTCGGGCAGGGTGTTGATGCGGGTGCGGTGGCTGCCGTCAGGCTCGATGTAGACCTTCATGTTCTGTTTGCCGAGCTTTGAAACCCACGTGGCACCCGGAACGGTCCAGGGGTCGTTGCCGCCGTAGATGAAGATCATCTTGGGGTCGTTCCGCTTCAGGAACCGGGTCACGCGGTTGCAGAGCGTCTTGTCGAACTTGTCGTTCTGCAACTCCTCGGGCAGGAAGATGCGGCGCAGGTAGTCTTTCGACGACTTGATCTTCAGCTCCTTGCGGAACGGACGGAGGTCGTAGGGGTAGTAGCCCAGTTCGCGGGCGGCCTGCACGAAGAAGGGCGAGGTGTCGCTCACCTTGATGAAATAGTCGGGGTCGCAGTTGCGCAGCAGGTGTTCCCCCAGCTCCTTGGCCGAGGCCTCCGGGGCGGGCAGGATGTCGGCCTTGCGGCCCCACTGCCAGAACGAGAAGGCGTACTCCAGGACGCAATAGTCGTAGACCTCCTCCACGGGGATGCGGAATTCGTAACCTTTCGAGGTGCAGTATTGCTCGAACATCGGCATGATCTCGTCTCGGTGGGCCAGCAGGCGGTGCTGGTAGTCGGTCACGGCCTCGCGGGTGGCGGCGTCGCCCACGCGCCCGAAGAAACCGTTGAAGCGCTTGTCCTCGGTCGACCGGCAGAGCGGACCGACGTAGGGAACCCAGATGTCGCAGTCCTCGGGGAACCAGGCGCAGAAGAGCATCGTGGTCGAACCGCCCTTGCTGATGCCCGAGGCGATCCATTTGCCGTTGTAGAGCCTGCCGAAGAGCTGACGCACGCGGTGGAGGTCATAGGCCGAGTTTTCGGCCGTGAGGTACTTCCAGTCGCAGGGTTCGGGGGTCGATTTGGCGAAGTAGCGGTGCTCGACAAAGACGATGTTGGTGTTGAACTTGCGGGAGATCTCCTCGCGGTAGCGGGGGTTCAGGCCGAAGGCGGCCCCGTAACCCTGCGTGATGAGCATCGTCGGACGGTCGTCGCCGGCGTGCATCACCAGCACGCGCTGCCGGAACGTCCCCGTGCCCGGGTGCAACTGGTCCAGTTCCTGGTCGATCATCACCTCGTAGCGCGATTCGAATTCGCCTGCGGGCAGCTCCGTGACGGCTTTCACGCCGTCGAGGCCCTCCAGGCGGGTCTTGAGGTCTTGTGCGGCGACGGTCAGCACGGCCAGAAGCAGCACCCATGTCAAAAGGTATCTTTTCATCTGTTTCGGTATGGTTTGTTTCGGTTATTTTTCGCGGTCGAGCCCCATGCGGTCAATCAGGGCTTTGGTCTCGGGCTTGTGGCCGCGGAAGTCGACGTAGAGTTTCATCGGGTGCTCGCTGCCGCCCTTCGAGAGGAGTGTACGGAACTTCGAGGCCACCTCGGGGTTGTAGATGCCCTTCTCCTTGAAGAACGAGAAGGCGTCGGCATCCAGCACTTCGGCCCATTTGTAGCTGTAATAGCCTGCGGCGTAACCGCCCGAGAAGATATGGCCGAACGAGGTGGCGCGGGTCGTCCCCTCCACGGCGGGCAGGATATCCGTCGGGGCGATCGCCTCGTGTTCGAATGCCTCGACATCGCCCGCGAAGGGTTTCTCGATCATGTGCCAGGCCATGTCGCCCATGCCGAACGACAGCTGACGCATGTTGAGGTAGGCGGCCAGATAGTTCTGTGCGTCGACGATCTTCTGGACCAGCTCCCCGGGGATCTTCTCGCCCGTCTGGTAGTGCACGGCCCAGAGGTCGAGGAAATCCTTCTCGACGGCCCAGTTCTCCATGATCTGCGACGGCAGCTCCACGAAATCGCGATAGACGTTCGTGCCGTTCAGTGTCTCGTAACGGCCCTCGGCCAGCATGCCGTGCAGCGAGTGGCCGAATTCGTGGAGGAACGTGACGACCTCATCGAAGGTCAGCAGCGAGGGTTTGGTCTCGGTGGGCTTGGTGAAGTTCATCACTAACGACACTAACGGGCGGGTCTCCACGCCGTCGAACGACGACGAACCGCGGAATTCGGTCATCCAGGCGCCGGCGCGCTTCGAATCGCGCGGGAAGAAGTCCAGATAGAGGATCGCCATCAGCCGGCCGTCGGCATCCGAGACCTCATAGGCCGTTACGTCGGGGTGATAGACCGCAATATCGGCCGAGGGTTTGAATTGCAGGCCGTAGAGTTTCGTGGCCAGCATGAAGACGCCCTGTTTGACGTGTTCGAGCTCGAAGTAGGGCTTGACGGCCTCGTCGTTGAGGCTGTAGACGTTCTGTTTGTATTGCTCCGACCAGTAGCCCCAGTCCCACGGCATCAGCCGTTCGCCGCCGAAACCGTTGGCTTTGGCGTAGGCGTCCACGCGGTCGTATTCGGCGCGGGCGTACTCCTTGGTGGCGTCCAGAAGCTCCTGCAGGAAGGCGTTGACCGTCTCGGGGTTCTCGGCCATGCGCTCCTCCAGGACGTAGGAGGCGTAGTTCTTGTAACCCAGCAGGTTGGCGATGGCCAAACGTTTGTTGACGATCTCGGTCAGCAGCGCGCAGTTGTCCCACCGGTCCTTGTAGGCCACGGTGTTGTAGGCGCGCCAGACCTGCTCTTTCAGCGCGCTGTCGGACGAGTAGGTCATGAAGGGGACGTAGCTCGGCGCCTTGAGGGTCACCGTCCAGCCCTTCTGGCCCCGGGCCTTGGCGTCGGCCGCCATCGATTCGCGCACGAAGTCGGGCAATTCGGCGACGCGTTTGGCATCGGTGATATTCAGCGCAAAGGCGTTGGTCGAGGCGAGCGAATTCTGACCGAATTGCAGTGAGGCCTTCGACAGGTCGCCCGAATATTGGCGATAGAGGGCCTTTTTCTCGTCGTCCAGTGCGGCGCCGTTGCGCGAGAAGCTCTTGTAAGTCTTCTCCAGCAGCATCTTGTCCTCGGCCGTGAGTCCGCAGCCGGGTTTCTCGTAGACGGCCTTGACGCGGGCGAACAGCTCGGGATTCAGCGAGATGTCGTTCCGGTATTCGGTCATCTTGGGTTGCAGGCGCAAGGCGATCTCCTGCATCTCGTCCGACGTGTCGGCCTCCAACAGGTTGTAGAAGATGCCCGAGATCCGCTCCAAAAGCGAACCGCTGCGTTCCAGGGCGACGACCGTATTATAAAAGGTGGGCTTGTCGGGATTCTTGACGATGGCGTCGATCTCGGCGCGGGCGCAGGCTAATGCGGCGTCGAACGCGGGTTCGTAATCCGAGAGCGCGATACGGTCGAACGGGGGCGTCTGGCAGGGCGTCTCCCACGGGGCCAGAAGCGGATTGTCGGTGTCGATTTCGGGCAATACGGCCACGGGCATTTTGCGATCCACGCAGCCGCTCCCCCAAGCAGTAAGTGCCATAAGCAAGAGTAATTTTTTCATTGTATAACGGTTTTATTCATTTTTTCGTCTGTCGGTTTTCGTTGCCGCGGTTTCGATTTCGGCTATTGGGCGCTCTTCGCTCCGGCCGAAGATCATTTCACCTCCTGCATATCCTCGGCCCGTTCTATGGGGGCGGGAAGATCCTTGATCCGGGATCCGGCGGCAACGGAGGCCGTGGCGGTCTCGGCCGGCTCCTCGGCGGGTTCGTCGACCAAACCGCGCGAGCGGAGCATGTGGATGGCTTCGGGTTCCTGGCCGCGGAAAGCACGGTACATCGTCATGCCGTCGGCCTCGCCGCCGCGTTTGAGGATCTCGTTGCGGAATGCGGCGGCCTTTTTGCGGTCGCAGATGTCGTCGCCCTCGGCAAAGTAGGCGAAGGCGTCCTTGTCGAGCACCTCGGCCCAAAGATAGAAGTAGTACCCCGACGAGTAGCCGCCCGAGAAGATGTGGGCGAAGTAGGGGTAGTGATAGCGCGGTTCGATCTGCGGAATCAGCCCCCGTTTTTGGTTCAGCACCCGGTGTTCGAAGGCGTTGACGTCGAGGTTCTTCAGCTCGGGCGATGCGGCCGTCAGCGAGTGGATCTCCAGGTCGCTCAATGCGGCGGCGGCCAGCTCGGTGGTCGTGAAGCCCTGGTTGAAGAGCCGGCTGCGCTGGAGACGCTCCATGATCGTTCGGGGAATCTCGCGGTGGTCGCGGTAGTGGGTGGCGTAGCGGGTCAGCAGTTCGGGATGGAAGGCCCAGTTCTCCATCACCTGCGAGGGCAGTTCGACGAAATCGCCCTCGACCTCCGACAGACCGCGGTAGCGTACGTCGTGGAAGAGGAAGTGCAGCGCGTGGCCGAATTCATGGAAGAGCGTCTCGGTCTCGTCGACGGTCAGCAGGGCCGGTGCCGACGAGGTGGGGCGGGTGAAGTTGGCCACGATGCCGACGACGGGGGCGATCCGCTCGCCGTCCGCGTAGCGCTGTTCGCGGAAATAGCCGCACCAGGCGCCGCCGCTCTTGCTCTTGCGCGGATGCAGGTCGAAGTAGAGGATGCCGATGTGGCTATCGTCCTCGTCGAGCACCTCGTAGGCCGTGGCCTCGGGGTTGTAGAGGGGCACCGACACGGGACGGAACGCGATGCCGTAGAGGCGGTTGGCCAAAAAGAAGATCCCGTCCATCACGTTCTCCAGAGCCAGATAGGGGCGGATCATCTCCTCGTCGAAGTTGTAGTTGGCCTTGCGGACCTTCTCGGCGTAATACCACCAGTCCCACGAGGCGAATTCACTGTCGGGGAAATCCTTCCTGAAGAGGATCTCCATGGCGGCCAGCTCCTCTTTGGCGCGGTTCAGGGCGGGGGTCCACATATCGTCCAGCAACTTGAACGCGGCCTCGGGCGTGCGGGCCATCTGGTCGGCGGTGACGTAGGCGGCGTAGCTCTTGTAACCCAAAAGGGTGGCCTTCTGCTGGCGAAGTTCGGTCATGCGGACGATCAACCCCTTGTTGTCGTTTCCGTTGCCGTTGTTGCCGCGCGAGATGTAACCCTTGTAGAGCTGTTCGCGCAGGTCGCGGCGCTGGGAGTAGGTCAGGAAGGGCAGCATCGAGGGCTTGGAGAGCGTGAAGAGGTATTTGTCGTTGTCCAATTCGGCCTGGGCGGCAGCCTCGCGGGCGGCCTCGATCACCCCTTGCGGAAGCCCCTTCAGGTCCTCTTTGGTGAGAACCAGACGGAAGGCGTCGTTCTCGGCCAGCAGGTTGTTCGAGAACTGTACCGACAGCAGGGCCAGTTCGCTGTTGATCTTCTGCAATTCGGCCTTGCCTGCGGCGTCCAGCCGGGCACCCGCACGCACGAAACGGTCGTAGGTCTTCTCCGTCAGGCGCAGTTGCGTGGGTGTCAGATCCAGACCCTCGCGCTTTTCGTAGACGGCGGCAATGCGGCCGAAGAGCTTTTCGTTCATCATGATGGCGTCGCTGTGGGCCGACAGCCGCGGCATCAGCTCCTGCTGGATGGCCTGGATCTCGGCGTCGGAATCCGATTCGGAGAGCATCCCGAAGATCGAACCGACGCGTTCCAGCTCACCGCCCGTGCTGTCGTAGGCCTCGATCACGTTGGCGAACGTCGGCTCGCTTTTGTCCGACGCGATGGCGTCGATCTCGGCGTTTTGGAGCGACATGGCCCGTTCGAAGGCGGGCATATAGTGCTCGGGGCGGATCCGGTCGAAGGGCGGGATGCCGTAGGGGGTGTCCCACGCGCTGAAGAAGGGATTTTCGGTGGGCTGCTCGTGGCGGCAGGAGGTGTTGATCGATAACATGGCAAGTGCGGTTGTCGCGGCTAAAAGAAGACGTTTCATCGGTTTATGCTGTTTTTTGCTTTTCTGTATTTCGGTGTTTCCGGTTGCGGTGTAAATGCGCGGTGCGTTCACACTTCGAGATCGACAAAGCGAAAAAGCCGCTGCGAAAGTGCGCTTTTCCTTTGCCGATTTCCGCGGTATTTACTACCTTTGCATTCTGCAAAGATACAAAAATATTTTCTCAAATGCAACTCTTTTACGCTCCCGGTTTCACCGGCCCGCAATATACCCTCCCCGAGGAGGAGTCCAAACACTGCATCCGCGTCCTGCGGCTCCGTTGCGGCGACAGGCTGCACCTGACCGACGGGCGCGGCAACCTGTACGTCTGCCGCATCGCGGATGACCATCCGAAACGCTGCCGTGTGGAGGTGCTCTCGACCGAGACGCAGCGCGAGCCTTTGGGCTACCGCCTTCAGATGGCGGTGGCGCCGACCAAGAACGCCGACCGTTACGAGTGGTTTTTGGAGAAGGCCACCGAGATCGGTTGCACGGAGTTTGTACCGTTGGAGAGCCGGCACAGCGAACGGCGTTCGCTGAATCCGGACCGTTGCGCGAAGGTGGTGGTGGCGGCGATGAAACAGTCGCTCAAACGGTGGCTCCCCGAGTTGCGTCCGCTGACTCCGTTTTCGGCGCTGGTGGCGGCTCCGTTCGAGGGCCGGCGGTTTATCGCCCACTGCGACAGAGCGCAGACGGCTGCGGGCAAACGCCACCTGGCGGCGTTGCTGAAGGCGGGTGAGGCGGCGCAGATTCTGGTCGGTCCCGAGGGCGATTTTTCGCCCGAGGAGATTGCCGAGGCCGTCCGCGCGGGGTTCGAGGAGATCACGCTGGGGCGGCAGCGGCTGCGTACCGAGACGGCGGCCACCGTGGCGGTGTCGATGGTGGCCGTACTGAACGATGTGGCGGCCGAAACGGGGGCCGAGGCAACGGCCGAATAGAATCCGGGTCCGTCGGGCCGGCTGCGAGGATCGGAGGGTTCGCGCGGCGGCGGGGCAAAGACGGATGAAACAACGAAAAAAAAGATGACAGGATGACAACAACGCTTTGGACGCTCTTTGTGTCGTTTTTCAAGATCGGGGTCTTCACCTTCGGCGGAGGGTATGCGATGATCCCGCTCATACAGCGCGAGGTGATCGACCGCCGGCGGTGGATCGACGGACACGAATTTCTGGATCTGCTGACCCTGGCGCAATCTTCGCCCGGGCCTATTTCGCTCAATACGGCCATCTTCGTGGGGTACAAATTGCGCGGGGTAAGGGGGGCGGTGTCGTCGCTTTTGGGCGTGGTGGTGCCGTCGTTCGTCATTATTTTGCTGATCGCCCTCTTTTTTGCCGAATTCCGCACCAACCGCTGGGTCGATGCGGCTTTCCGGGGGATGCGTCCCGCGGTGGTGGCCTTGATTCTGGCGCCTGTGCTGTCGATGTCGCGGGGGATGCACCGGGTGCTGTATGCGGTCATCGCGGGTACGGCGCTGTTGATCTGGGGCGTGGGATTTTCGCCCGTCTATCTGCTTCTGCTGGGGGGCATCGGGGGTGTGATTTGGAGTTCGAAAACCGCTAAACGGCTGAAACGATGATCTTTCTGCAACTCTTCTACAGCTATCTGAAAATCGGACTTTTCGGATTCGGAGGCGGTTATGCCATGCTCTCGCTGGTACAGAACGAAGTGGTCGTGCAGCACGGATGGATCTCGAACGCCGAATTTACCGATATCGTTGCCGTGTCGCAGATCACCCCCGGGCCGATCGCCATCAACTCGGCCACCTATATCGGCTACACGGTCGCTGCGCACGAGACGGGCAGCCCGTGGCTGGGACTTCTGGGGGCGCTGGTGGCCACGGTCTCGGTCTGCCTGCCCGCGCTGACGATCATGCTTCTGCTGACGCGGTTTTTCCTGAAAATCCACGGCCATCCTTTGGTGACGGGGATCATGTCGGGTATGCGGCCCGTGGTGATCGGCATGATCGCCTCGGCGGCCCTGCTGCTGATGTTCCCGTCGGAGGCCGAGGGCGGCAGTTTTATCGACGCGTGGAGCTGGATTCTTTTCGGCGGTGTCTTCGCCGCCTCGCTCAAAAAGCTGAACCCCATTCTCCTGATCGTCCTGTCGGCCGTCGCAGGGGTGTTGATCTACGGCATTTAAGCGTGTTGCGGCCCGGTCTCCGGAGATGCCGGCAGTCCCAGCAGCTCGGCGGCGCGTCGGGCGTCGCCGGAACGGACCGTCAGACGCGCGGGCAGGGCGCCGGTAGGGTAGAGGGTCGCGGCATATTCGTTGTCGATGCGGGCCTCGATGCCGCCGGCTTGCAGGCGCGAAAGGGCCAGTTCGGCCTCCATGACCTGGCCGTATTCGGCCAGGACGATCATTTTCTGCTCTTTTGTATCCATTCTCGTAAAGTTTTTCGGGCCGTTACCGCAAAGGTTCTGAAACGGTTGGGCGAAGATTTCCGAACCGCTCCGCGAAAATTCTTTGTGCGGGTGGCGTTTTTTCTTGGCAAGTTGCAAGGATGCTGCCACGGTTTTTCGGGAAAAAGAGTTATCTTTGCGAAACAATTCGGAAACTATGCAACAGTTCGTCCATCTACACGTCCATTCGCAATATTCGATCCTCGACGGTCAGGCCTCCATCGCCCGGTTAGTCGATAAGGCCATGGCGGACGGACAACCCGGAATAGCGATTACCGACCACGGCAATATGTTCGGTATCAAGGAGTTTTATAACTACGTCAAAAAGAAGAACGGCAAGAAGCACGACCAGATCAAGGAGTCGAAAAAACTCCTCACGCAGATGGAGGTGCTGCTCAGGGAGCAGAGCGACCCCGCGGGCTATCTCGAGGGGCTGCGAGCGCAGCTGGCCGAGGCCGAACGGCGGAAGGAGGAGTCGCTGGATGCGGCGGAGGCCTATCTGAAGATCAGGGAGCAGGCCGATGCCGTCGGGAAGATGGCGAAGGATTTCGGTTTCGACGTGGAGCGGGCGAAGGAGAGGATCGCCGAAATGGAGGCCGTGCCCGACTTCAAACCCATCATCGGCTGCGAGGTCTATGTGGCCCGCCGCCGGTTGCAGGACCGCGAGGGCAAGCAGGACCAGAGCGGTTACCACCTGATCCTGCTGGCCAAGAACCTGACGGGATACAAAAACCTCGTCAAGATCGTCTCGAAGGCCTGGACCGAGGGCTTCTATATGCGTCCGCGTACGGATCACGCCGAACTGGAAAAGTATCACGAGGGGCTGATCTGCTGCTCGGCCTGTCTGGCGGGCGAGGTGCCGCGGGCCATCACGGCGGGCGATCTGGCGCGTGCCGAGGAGGCTGTTCTGTGGCACAAGCGGCTCTTCGGCGACGACTACTTTTTAGAGTTGCAGCTCCATAAGGCGACGGTCGAGCTGGCCAACCATGAGGCCTATCCGATGCAGCTGGAGGTCAACCGCCAGCTGCGCGAAATAGCCCGGAAACACAACGTCCGGATGGTCTGCACCAACGATGTGCACTTCGTCGACGGGGAGAACGCCGAGGCGCACGACCGCCTGATCTGCCTCTCGACGGGCAAGGATCTGGACGACCCGAAGCGGATGCGCTACTCGATGCAGGAGTGGATGAAGACCCGCGCGGAGATGGCGGCGATCTTCGGCGAGAGCGACCCCGAGGCGATGGCTACGACGGTCGACATTTGCAACCGGGTGGAGTTCTATTCGATCGACCATGCCCCGATCATGCCCAACTTCGAGATCCCCGCGTCGTTCGGCACCGAGGCCCAATACCGCGAGCGCCTGACCGAACGCGACCTCTTCGACGAGTTTACGCGCGACGAGAACGGCCAGGTGATCATGAGCGAGGAGGAGGGACAGAAGAAGATCGACAAGCTGGGCGGTTATGACAAGCTCTACCGTATCAAATTCGAGGCCGACTACCTGCGCGAGCTGACGATGCAGGGCGCGGCCAAACGTTACGGCACGCCCCTTTCGGAGGAGGTGGTCGAGCGGCTGAACTTCGAGCTGCACGTGATGAAGACGATGGGTTTTCCGGGTTACTTCCTTATCGTGCAGGACTTTATCCGTGCGGCCCGCGAGGAACTGGACGTCTCGGTGGGTCCGGGCCGAGGTTCGGCGGCGGGTTCGGCGGTGGCCTATTGTTTGGGCATCACGCAGATCGACCCGATCGCCTACGACCTGCTGTTCGAGCGTTTCCTGAACCCCGACCGTATTTCGCTGCCCGATATCGACGTCGACTTCGACGACGACGGCCGCGGCCGCGTGCTGAACTGGGTGACCCAGAAGTACGGCAAGGAGAAGGTGGCCCACATCATCACCTACGGCACGATGGCCACCAAACTGGCCATCAAGGATGTGGCCCGGGTGCAGAAGCTGCCGCTGGCCGAGTCGGACCGCCTGTGCAAATTAGTGCCCGACAAACTGCCCAACGGCAAGCTCAATTTACAGAACGCCATCGACTATGTGCCCGACCTCAAGGCGGCCGAACAGTCCGACAATCCGGTGTTGAGCAACACGATCAAATATGCCAAGATGCTGGAGGGCAACGTCCGCAACACGGGCGTGCACGCCTGCGGCACGATCATCTGCCGCGACGACATTACGGACTGGGTGCCCGTGTCGACGGCCGACGACAAGGAGACGGGCGAGAAGATGCTGGTGACGCAGTACGAGGGTTCGGTGATCGAGGATACGGGCTTGATCAAGATGGACTTCCTCGGACTGAAGACCCTGTCGATTCTGAAGGAGGCGGTCGACAACATCCGCCAGACCAAGGGCATAGCGGTCGATATCGACGATTTTACGATCATCAACGATCCGGCAACCTATAAACTCTATTGCGAGGGCCGCACCGTCGGAACGTTCCAGTTCGAGTCCCCCGGCATGCAGAAATACCTGCGCGAGCTGCAGCCCTCGACGTTCGAGGACCTGATCGCCATGAACGCCCTCTATCGCCCCGGCCCGATGGACTACATCCCCGACTTCATCGCCCGCAAGCACGGCCGCAGCCCCATCGTGTACGACATCGCGGTGATGGAGAAGTATCTAAAGGACACCTACGGCGTGACGGTCTATCAGGAGCAGGTGATGTTGCTGTCGCGACTTCTGGCCAACTTCACGCGCGGCGAGTCCGACACGCTGCGCAAGGCGATGGGCAAGAAACTCAAGGACAAGCTGGATGCGCTGAAGCCCAAGTTTATCCGCGGCGGACAGAAAAACGGACACGACCCCAAGGTGCTCGAAAAGATCTGGGCCGACTGGGAGAAATTCGCCTCCTATGCCTTCAACAAGTCGCACGCCACGTGCTACTCGTGGGTGGCGTATCAGACGGCCTACCTGAAAGCCAACTACCCGTCGGAATATATGGCCGCCGTGTTGAGCCGAAACCTCAACAACATCGAGCAGTTGACCGTCTATATGAACGAGTGCAAGCGCATGGGTATCCGTGTGATGGGTTCCGATATCAACGAATCGATGCGGTCGTTCTCGGCCAACCGGTCGGGCGACGTGCGCTTCGGTCTGGCGGCCGTCAAGGGCGTGGGCGAGGCGGCGGCGTTGAGCATCATCAGGGAACGCGACGAAAACGGCCGCTATACCGACATCTACGACTTCTTCCGCCGGCTGAACTATTCGGTCGTCAACCGCAAGTGTCTGGAGAATCTGGCCTATGCCGGGGCGTTCGACTCGCTGTGCAGTTTCCACCGCGGCAAGTTCTTCGGCGTGGACGCGCGCGATGCCGGCGCCACCCCTTTCCTCGAGCTGCTGATGCGTTACGGCCAGCGTTACCAGGCCGAGCAGAACAATGCCCAGCAGAGCCTGTTCGGTTTCGGCGGCACGGTCGACATCCAGCCCCCGACGATGCCCCAGTGCGAGGACTGGAGCCAGCTCGCCACCCTGAACAAGGAGCGCGAGGTGCTGGGCCTCTATCTGTCGGCCCACCCGCTGGATGCTTACAGCGTGATTCTCAACAATATGTGCCAGACGCAGCTCTCGGCGTTAGACGATCTGGACTCCATGGAGGGTATGGAGTTCGGCGTGGCGGGCATGGTGACCAAGGTGCAGAACCTGATGACCAAGAACAACAAGCCGTGGGGCAAATTCACGCTCGAGGATTACAACAGCACCCACGAGTTCGCCCTCTTCGGCCGCGACTACGAGAACTTCCGCAAATATATGTTCGAGAACTATTTCCTCTACGTGCGCGGCAAGGTGCAGCGGCGGCCGTTCGGCGACAATGCGCCGCTGGAGTTCAAGATCAACTCGATGATGCAGCTGTCGGAGATGATGGACAACCTCTCGACCCTGACGGTGCAGCTGCCCCTCGACCGTTTGGACGAATATTTGATACAGGAGCTCTCGCGGCACGTCAAACGCTCGAAGGGCGGGACCCGGTTGCAGTTTATGGTCTACGACCCCGAGTCGCAGGTGGTCGTGAAATACGTCTCGCTCAAGCACCGTGTCGCCATCTCGTCGGAGTTCCTCGGCTTCTTCGACGACAACGGACTCGGCTACTCGGTGGCCTGACCGGAAAACGGAATCAAATCATTAACTAAATACACTTAAAACCATGGCATTAGCTATCAACAACAACAATTTCGAGGAAATTGCCTCGACCGACAAAGTGGTCCTGATCGACTTCTGGGCCGAGTGGTGCGGTCCCTGCCGCATGATGAGCCCCATTGTGGACGAGCTGGCCGCCGAATACGGCGATCGGGCCGTCATCTGCAAGTGCGATGTCGAGGAGAGCGACGATGTGGCCGCCCGCTTCATGATCCGCAATATCCCCACCATCATCCTCCTGAAGAACGGCCAGGTGGTCGACAAACAGGTGGGCGCCTGCTCCAAGGCCGAATTGGTGGCCAAACTCGAAAAGGCGCTGTAGGCCATGATCCGAGCGATCGATTACTGCGGTCTTCGCGCCGTGGAGTTCTCGAAGGGGGATTATGTGGCTGTGGTCGTCCCCGGGGTGGGCGCCAACCTGATCCGCCTGGCCAACACGCGTCTCGGGATCGAGATCCTGCACACGCCCGCGGCCGAAGAGGTCGACAACTTCCGCACCCGTCCCCAGATCTACGGTCTGCCGCTCCTCTTCCCGCCCAACCGCATCGAGGACGGCCGCTATGCGTTCGAGGGCCGCACCTATCAATATCCCATCACCATCGCCAAGGAGAACAACTACCACCACGGCATTCTGAAGGGCGAGCCTTTCCAGGTCTCCAAGGCCTGTGAGACGGAGGACGAGGTGATTATCGAGTGCCGCTACTACTCCAATGCGGCTGCCGATGCCGTATACCGCCACTTCCCCCACGCCTTCAAGTGCAAGATGATCTACCGGCTCTCGGCCGAAGGTCTGACGCACGAGGTGGTCTTCTTCAACCGCAGCGACGCGAATATGCCCGTCGGCGTGGGCTATCACACCCCGATCATGATGCCTTTCGAGGGCGGTGCCCCCGAGGAGTACCGCCTGCGGGTGGCGGTCGGCGAGCGGGTCGAGCTCGGCGACCGTAACCTCCCCACGGGCAAGCTGCTGCCTCTCGGCGAATTTGCCCCGTTGCGCGAGGAGGGCCTGCAGGTGACCGGCTGCCGGGCGATGGAGGCCGGTTTCACCCTGCGCGAGATCGAGGTCGACGGTGCGAACTACCGCGGTGCCGTGGCCGAGCACCTCACTACGGGCCGCAAGGTCTATTACGAGGTCGACGACCGCACGTGCTACTGGACGATCTGGAACAATGGCGGCGACCAGCCCTATTGCTGCCCCGAACCCCAGTCTTGGATCACCAACGCCCCCAATGCCGCCGACCCGCAGGCCGCCGGTTTCCGCTGGATCGCTCCCGGGGAGAAGTTCTCGATGGCGTTCCGGCTCTACGCGCGGTAAGTCTTCGGATTTTCGTGATTTTATCGACAAGACCGACAGGAAGTGCTTCCTGCCGGTCTTGTCGTGTCAGTCAAAATCTGCCAATATGGCAGATTTTTCCGCGTGGCACACCGTTTGATCTGTCGGTCGGCAAAAACGCTAACAAAAACAAAAAAGATAAAGACAGTATGAAAAACGGAAAAATCGGTGTTACGTCGGAAAATATCTTCCCCGTCATCAAAAAATTCCTCTATTCGGACCACGAAATCTTCCTTCGTGAGTTGATCTCCAATGCCGTGGATGCCACGCAGAAACTCAAGACCCTCTCCTCGATCGGCGAGATGAAGGGCGAGCTGGGCGACGTGAAGATCCGCGTGGCGGTCGACAAGGAGAAGAAGACCCTGACGGTGACCGACCACGGTATCGGCATGACGGCCGAGGAGGTCGACCGCTATATCAACCAGATCGCCTTCTCGGGTGCCGAGGAGTTTATGGCCAAATACCAGAACCAGGCCATCATCGGCCACTTCGGCTTGGGCTTCTATTCGTCGTTTATGGTTGCGGACCGCGTCGAGATCTTTACGCAGTCGTGGCGCGAGGGGAGCAAGGCCGTGCACTGGAGCTGCACCGGTTCGCCCGAGTTCGAGATGGAGGAGCTGGATGAGACGCGCGACCGCGGTACCGAGATCGTCCTGCACCTCTCGGACGACTGTGCCGAGTATGCCGAGGAGTCGAAGGCCGAGGAGCTGTTGAAGAAATATTGCCGTTTCCTGCCCGTGGAGATCGTCTTCGGCAAGGTCAAGGAGTGGAAAGACGGAAAATATGTCGATACCGAGAAGGACAACGTGATCAACAACGTGGCACCGCTCTGGACGCGTAAGCCCACCGAGATCACCGAGGAGCAATACAAGGAGTTCTACCGCGAACTCTATCCCATGAGCGACGATCCCCTTTTCTCGATTCATCTGAATATCGACTATCCCTTCCACCTGACGGGTATTCTTTACTTCCCGAAGATCCACAACAACTTCGAGATTCAGAAGAACAAGATCCAGCTCTACTGCAA
>CAZHMX010000002.1:0-47211 GCA_964533725.1 uncultured Alistipes sp.
GTGACCGCCGAACGTGCAGCAGTTCTCGACCTCGAACTGACGGATGCCGAAGTGCTTGGCCAGGGCGCTTTGCAGACGCGTGCTGTCCAGAGCGGCGAGGGTGCTCACCTGGTTGGGTTTCAGACCCGAGTAGATGAGCGTGATCAGACCCGTGATGTCGGCGGGGTTGAAGATCACGACAACGTGCTTGCAGTCGGGGCAGTACTTTTTGATGTTCTCGCCCAGTTCCTTGGCCACGGCGGCGTTGCCGGCCAGCAGATCCTCGCGGGTCATACCCTCCTTGCGGGGGGCGCCGCCCGACGAGAGGATGTACTTGGCATCCTTGAAGGCTACCTCGGGATCGGTGGTGGCGGTGATGGTCACCTCGCCGAAACCGCAGTGGCGCATCTCCTCGGCCACACCTTCGGGCGAGAAGACGTCGTAAAGACAAATGTTGGGCGTCAGGCCCATCATGATGGCGGTCTGCGCCATGTTCGAACCGATCATACCGGCTGCACCGACGATCGTGAGCTTCTCATTGGTCAAAAATTCCATTTTTCTATCGTGTTTTAGTTCTTCTGTCCTGTATTACGCCTCCGCAGAGAGCAGTTGCGATACAAAGGTATAAAAAGTTTTGATTCCGCCGCTGCTTCATGAAAAAAATTTCCGTTATCTTTGGGCCTCGAACCGCAACAAAAGCATGAAAAGAACCGATATAGAGATTATGGCCCCTGCAGGCAGCTACGAATCCCTGCATGCCGCCCTCGCCGCTGGCGCCGACTCCGTCTACTTCGGCGTCGGCAAACTGAACATGCGTGCCAAATCGGCCGCCAACTTCACCCTCGAGGATCTGGACCGCATCGTGGAGATCGCCCACGCCGCAGGCCGCAAAGCCTACCTGACGGTCAACACCGTGGTCTACGACAACGAACTGGACGACCTGCACGCGCTCATCGACCGTGCCCGCACGGCCCGTGTCGACGCCGTCATCGCCAGCGATATGGCCGCCATCCTCTATGCCCGGCAACAGGGCGTCGAGGTCCATATCTCGACCCAGTGCAATATTTCGAACTCCGAGGCCGTGGCCTATTACGCGCAGTGGGCCGACACGGTGGTGCTGGCGCGCGAGCTGACCCTCGAACAGGTGGCCGCAGTGTCGCGCACGATCCGCGAACGCGGAATCGCCGGGCCGCAGGGCGAACCGGTCAAGATCGAGATGTTTGCCCACGGCGCGCTCTGCATGGCCGTGTCGGGGAAGTGCTATCTGAGCCTGCACGAATCGGGCTGCTCGGCCAACCGGGGTGCCTGCCGCCAGCTCTGCCGCCGCAAATACACCCTCACCGACCCCGACACGGGCGAACAGCTCACCACCGAAGGGAGCTATATCCTCTCGCCGAAGGATCTGTGCACGATCGACTTTCTGGACCGTTTCATTGCGGCGGGAGTCCGCGTGCTGAAGATCGAGGGCCGTGCCCGCGGTGCGGAGTATGTCAAACGGGTTGTCGAGAGCTACGATGCGGCCCTGCGCGCGATGGAGCGGGGGGATTACGACGCCGCCTTTGCCGCGACGGCCAAAGAGCGCCTGGCGACGGTCTTCAACCGCGGTTTCTGGGGCGGTTACTACGCCGGCCGCCCGATGGCCGAACACTCGGCCGTACACGGTTCGGCCGCCACACAGCGCAAGGTTTACGTCGGCAAGGTGACCAATTTCTATAAAAAACTCTCGGTAGCGGAGATCCAGGTGGAGGCGGCACCTCTCTCGGTAGGCGACGAGCTGATCTTCATGGGCGAGACCACCGGCGCGGTAGAACAGCGTCTGGAGACCCTCCACGGCCCCGACGGCACCCCCGCCACAACGGTCGTTCAAGGCACCCTCTGCGCCGTAGCCTGCACCCACCTGATCCGCCGCGGCGACAAGCTCTACAAAATGGAGCCCGCCGACGATTAAACGGAGACAGGGGCGCAAACAAGAATCGCTACAAATCGTTGATTTGTAGCGATTTTTATTGCAAACGGCTTTGCTTTTCCTCCCCCTCCCGGCCTCCCTGCAAGGGAGGCGCAGTCAGGGTACTCGCAGCCCTGAAGGGACGCAAAAAAGCGGAAGACTCTCATCTTCCGCTTCTCCTGTACCCCCTCAGGGGATTGAATAATGAAATAGTACAACTATTCAAAATGTGTGCTATAAATCATTAAATACATATAATATACTACTACATAATATTTTGTAATATACAAAATAATTACATCTTATTTCACGATTTTTCATATTCTTTCAAATAGGTTGCCAATTTTCTTGATTTTTGGCAACCGTTTTCGTATATTTGCAGTACGTTAATAATAATCGAAATGCTGCACTATGAAAATCACTCCATCATTATCCGCAAAGACGGATAAGGCCACTCAACAGAGTGAAATCCTGCTACGCCTAATCGTCGGCAAGGTAAACAAAAAGGCGGTCGCTATTAGAGCTAAAAGCCGCATTTTTGTCAATCCCGCACGCTGGGATGATACGGAGGGTACGATTCAGACGGATATTCGTACCACTCGCATAATGTCGGCAGAAAAGCGCAAAGAGGTTGAAGCAGAGAAACAGCACCTCAACGACATCAGCCAAAAACTGAACGATTTAATCGCTCGTATTACATCGGAGTTTATTCGCACACCCGTTGAGCAGATAGACAAAGACTGGCTCGATATGCAAATAGACCGATTCCACTTTCCCGAAAAATATGCGCCAAAAGAAGAAAAGCCTCGATTCTTTGATACTTTCGACCTGTTCCTGCAAAAGCACAAGTTGTCGGAGGTGCGAAAACGCAACTTTGCTGTAATCCGTCGCGCTCTGCAACGATACGAATTGTATCAGCATTGCACTCTTGACCTCAATACTGTTACACAGGAAACCCTACGGGATTTTGAGGTGTTCTTGGCTTCGGAACATACTTTTTTTCGTAAAGACGAACAGAGCGAGAAACTGGTGTGCGCACCCGAATACAAGGCGATATACGATGCAGTTCCCGAAAGCCGTACACCTCAACCGCGAGGGCAAAACACGATTAACGATATTTTTACGAAACTGCGCACATTCTACCTGTGGGCGATTGATAACGGAAAGACAACAAACAATCCGTTCAAAGGTTACAAAATCGAAGAATGTGTTTACGGCACACCATACTATATTACAATCGAGGAGCGCAATCAACTGTTTAGAGCCGACTTGTCCGCCCGACCTCAACTCGCAATTCAACGCGATATTTTTGTCTTTCAATGCTTAATAGGCTGCCGCGTCGGGGACTTGTACCAACTGACAAAGTCCAATATCATAAATGGGGCTATTGAATATATTGCTCAAAAGACAAAAGACAATCGCGGCAAGACAGTCCGTGTTCCGTTGAATAGTATCGCCCGCGAGATACTCGACCGTTATGCAGATTATAACGGGAAGTATCTATTGCCTTTCATATCCCAGCAGAAATATAATGAGGCTATAAAAGATGCGTTCCGTCTTGCTGGGATAACCCGTACAGTAACGGTGCTGAATCCGACAAACCGCAAAGAAGAACATCGGCCAATCAATGAAGTTGCAAGTAGCCACCTCGCCCGAAGATGTTTTGTCGGCAATCTGTATAAGCAGGTCAAAGACCCCAACCTCGTAGGGGAACTTTCGGGGCACCAGCAGGGCAGTAGAGCCTTTACCCGCTACCGCGAGATTGACGAGGAGATGAAACAGGATTTAGTTAAATTATTAGAGTAAAGGAGATTAAACGATGAAAGAAAAATACAATATCAGACAAAAAAGAGTGCGAGATTATTTCTTTAAGCCTAACGAATTGGAGTTTAATGGCATGAGAATCATTTATCATACAGGACTACTGCCACTTTTGCAAGAAACTAAAAGTGGTTATGGGGTAGCTTCGCTCGGAATAGGTAGCAATGCTGAAAATATTGATGCTATTAAATCTATCCTCGATCTAAAAGAGAAGTGGGAGGAAATGAATATAAAGGCATCTGGGATTCGGAACTTATTGCGAAATGAGCAAAAGGAAGACATTCAACCATTACTAAACGATTGCTTGACATACTATCATAAAATACAGGATATTCATGATAGGGATAGTGGTTGCATAAGTATTACGCCGTTAAAGACTATTAGTGCATCTTTCAAAGAACGACCTGACGGGCGGTATCAATTACTTCGGCCATATGAGGTAGAGAATTTATCGGTAGAAACAAAGGTTATGAGCGGGGAATGCTCTTATTTTGATAAAAGCAAAACGAAGATTAAACCAATTTCTACATTGAAAGTATGGGAACATATTTTTAGAATTGTGCAGGATGTAATGGAGGATTGGGATTGGTATTATCATAACAATCGCCCCGAAAAGAAAGATGAAGAACGGCAAGAATTGATTAAGGCAATTGATGAGTTGCTTAACACTAAAAGGAACTCGGTTTTACTATCCCCAAACGAAGATAAGCTGGCGGAGCGGATATACGACTTCTTAAATGATTCTATATACAGCGGCACAACTATGTATGCGTTAGCAAAAAAACTATATAACATTAAAGTTATAGTCAATCGTCCTGCGCAATTTACGAAGTGGTTGAGCCGATTTTGTGCAACTTGCAAGAAAGAAACGCCATACAACTACCGCTCCCAAGACCTAAAAGCAGCGAATAAGAAGATAGAAAAATTCTTTTTATTTGCCCCAAATATTAAATAAATTACCACATACACTACTACATACTACTACCACACATAAATCTTGATAACACACTAAACAATAGTGTGTTATCTTTTTATGGCATACCGCACGATTGCAATAAACCTAACTATGTTGAATACCTTTGCAATAAGGATTAAGGTTAATGCCGACCTTTATCAGAACCGCAGACGTGGCATAGTTGGGCGGTATTTTTACAACCAATTAAAAAATAGAAAAATGGTTGGAATTATACAACTGAATAGAGCGGACTTGAAAGCCGAGTTGCAAAGTCTTTATACTCAAATGCAGCGCGACGCAGAGCGAAAGGCCGCCGAAAAAGCAAACGAAGCATTACTAACTCCCGAAGAAGTTATGAAGATGCTAAAAATCAGTAGTGTAACATTATGGCGGTGGAATCGCGCCAAGTATTTAACACACTTTTATATGGGCGGGCAACGAAGATACAGGCTGTCAGATGTCCGTCGTATTATTGATAATGCGGGAAATGAGGAAGAAGTGATTATGGAGCAAAAAGAGGAGGTAGAACAATGAAAAAGAACAATAGTGCTCCCGCACAACAACGATGCGGGAACACCATAAGCGAACAGCAGTACAAATATACGAAATCTTTTGAAGATTGCCAACTTTATCGGGTGGGTAACGAAATTCTCGAACTGATTGAAACAGTAGCCACTGACGGTACACCCATTTCAAAGTGGGAGCGGCGCACAAGAGAAAGTATAGCGGAGCGATTCGGAAAAGATAGCATCAGGGTAATACCATACTTTGATTCTGTCGTTATCGTACCCTCGCACGACAACTATCAGCGTTTTATCGGCTCTAATCTTAATCTATATAACCCGCTACCGTGTCAGCCACAAGAGGGGAAACATCCAACATTCGATATGTTAATGCAACATATTTTCGGCGACCAAATCGAGCAAGGCTGGACTTATTTCACACTCGCATATCAAAAGCCACTACAAATGCTGCCGGTCTTGTGCCTTGTTAGTGAGAAGAATTCGACCGGAAAGACCACCGTTGCAAACTGCATCAAATGGCTGTTCGGGCAGAACGTAGAGATGATGACCCAAACTGAAATGAACAGCCAGTTTAACGGTTGGATAAAAGGTCTGTTTGCTATCTTTGAAGAAATCAGCGACGGCAAAAGAGCATTGAATATAATCAAGGCATTGAGCACCGCGAAGTTTGCGACGCTTAATGAAAAGTACAAGGCGGCTATATCCGTTGAGGTATTCGTTAAGATAATAATACTTACTAACAATGCCGCAGACTTTATTCGTGCCAACGAGAATGACATAAGGTATTGGGTGCGAGAACTGCCCGAAATAGGCGACAACTTTATACCCGACTTCGATGAGCGGTTACGGAACGAAGTGCCTGCGATTCTGCATACTCTAAAAACCCGACCTTTACCGCCGAAGCGGTCGCGAATGTGGTTTGCAGCTGACGAGATTCGCACGGCGGCTCTTAACAATGTAATCGAAAACTCAAAATCCGATTGCGCGAAAAGTATATTAGTTTGGGCAGAAGATGCATTTGCCGAGCAACCTATTATACACGCCACAATAAAGGATTTGACAGCGATGTTACACAACCGCTACTCCCACAGCGAGATAAAGAAAGCATTACAAGAGGAGTTGAAAATGACGCCTGTAACAGGCAGATATATAGACTACAATAAAAATAGCGTCGTAGGCAGGTACTATACGTTTCGGTCAAGCGCATTGCCTGACACAGCGACGGACGTCGATGATGATATGCCGTATTGAGTATGCAGCGAAAAGAAAGTAAAATTTACAACTCTTTCAAATTTACAAGAAATTTACAGTATAATACACTAACAAACAGACATATACAAGGCTTGTGAAAAATGTAAATTTACTATTATGTAATACGTTCAATCGTGTATTATATATAGAACTTTTTGATAAAAAAATTTACAAAATTAACAATAACAACAAAATTTTTGGTTATGACTAATTTAGATATAGCAAAGACCGTAAATATCAGTACTGTATTCAAACAATACGGGGCAGAATTACCACCTCGCGGAAACGCAATAGCCTTTTGGCGCGGAGATACCTCGCCGAGTGTTTCTATTGACCGCAATATGGGATTGTGGTACGACTTCGGTACAGGCGAGGGCGGCACAATACTTGACCTTGTAATGAAGATTGAGGGTTGCTCTTTGCAGGAAGCGGTCAAGCGTATCAACTCTTTATCTTTTCACTGCTCTGCTTTGCCAACCTCAACAGACGCAGACGCTACGAAAAAGACAGCAGGCATAATAGTTCAGAATGTTCTCGACACCGTAACATCACCACCTCTTATATACTACCTCGCAAAGCGGGGTATCAATGAAGCGGTGTGGCGAGAGTGGTGCTGGGAAATTCGATACGCTCAAAAGAGCCGCCCTCAAAAAGAGTATTATGCTATTGGCTTCCCTGTCGGAGATTTTGAGGGATGGGTACTGCGTGGCGCAGATACGGATACGCGAAAAGGGTTCAAAGGCTGCACGTTGCAAGGCTACACTCTTTATCGACGTGGGCAAAAGAAACTCTGCATCTTTGAAGGATTTTTTGACTTTCTGTCGCTCTTGTCTATGCCAAACTGCAAAAGTATTCAAGCGGACTACCTTATACTGAATAGCGTAATAAACTCCGAAAAGGCTATCGCAGCGATAAAAGCCTTACCGACGCAATATGAGAAAATAGGGCTGTTTTTAGATAGCGACACGGCAGGACGAAAGCACACACGACTATTCCGCACCGAATTAGAATCGGTTTCTGATGTGAGTTTTGACGCTATTACTTATTTTCAAAGTCGATTTCGCAGGTATTTTGACTGCAAGGATATAAATGACGTGCGTGTAAAACAAGTAAAAATGGGTGTGATACCGCGCGGCAAACATATCGAATCCTGCTACTACTGTACGCATCTGTCAAAATGCAATGTAAAGCGCGGAGACTGGGATAAAGCAAAAATGTGTGTAAAATATAAAACAGTAAAACGATGAAAAGAAAAAACCTACTCGACGTACTGACTGCGGCAATTAGCGCGGAACTACATCAAAACTTGCATAATGCGAAATTGCAAGATGAAAACGAGCTGTTCACCGCAACGCTTGACGGCGATATGCCTCTTGTCGTTCTCGTGAACGAAAGACCCAACAAGCATTTTGAGTGCGACCGCTATTCGTTCTGTGAGTTATTCATTGAGCGGAAAGTGAAAAAGAGCAATGCTCGATACATTGCAGTTGTGAACGCCGCACACAGCAAATGCCGTCTGATAAACCTTGCAAAGATAAGCGAGTATGCACCACTTACTACCTATGACGAAGTTGGGTATAAGTTTATAACGCTAAACGTAAAATAGTTATGAAAAGGAGACTCAAAAAACTACCTGCAAAGATACCTATCTATTTAGAGCCACTGGAGCGGAACTTTGTCCTTTGCGTGGGGGTGCTTGGTATGCCTGCATCAGAGGCGTATCGCCTATGCCTAAAAACAAAAGCCAGCAACGCATCTGCCACTGCAATGGCATCGAAACTGCTGCGCGAATATCGCATACAAGAGGCGTTACATACTTTATACCGGTATTATGACGAAGCGAAATTCTTATTTAACGAAAGAACGCTGTTGTATTAACGGTTTACAGGCATAAAATTACGGAATAGAGGTTTTATAATTAACATCGTCTTTCGTTAGCGGGTTTTGCAATTCACGATGCAAATGTGTATTTTTGCAGACCTTCCATAGGGAGAGGGGGTATCTTCGGGTACTCTCTCTTTTTATTTCTGTCCAAATAATTTTTCAATCTACAAAATAATATGTATATTTGCGTCAAATATAAACACTTACAGACGAAACAGGAAAAGAGAACAAAACATATTATAAGATAAAGCGTTAGCTTTTTCTCTTGCTATTGAAAATCGCCAATTTTTGTATAGCTGTCAAGAGTAAAGTTCAGCGCTCACGTCCCTGACGTGGGCTTTACTTATTTGACAGCATAGGTGTTTGGCGATACCTCAATAGCAGATAGTTTAGTCCACGTTTTTTTGTGCCTATACTATAATCGGGATAAATGCTAATGCAGCAATAATCCCGACGATGAACACAGACCCTTTCAGCATCCTATCCCCAAATAAGCGGTGGCGGCCAAAGAACGCCGATACGCAAACCGCAACAGCACCCCTCGTGCAGAAGATACGCGAGGCGGTTGCCGAATGGCGTGGCGCAGGCTATCCGAATACAAGCGAAACGACGCTTGCTCTGCTACGATTTTGGTTTGATACACCGCACCCCAATAATTTCCGGTTCTACTTTTCGCAACGCGAGGCAATCGAAAGCATCATCTATCTTTATGAAGTGGCTGATGCCCGCGACAAATACAACCTTATCGCAAAATTCGATTCGAGCGGCGAACTTACGCCCGATGCCTTTGACGAGAACTGGACGCGGTATGTGGTGAAAATGGCGACGGGCGCAGGTAAGACAAAAGTTGCTGCACTGGTTATCGTTTGGGCTTATTTCCATAAGTTGTACGAAACTGACAGCACCCTGTCAAAAAATTTCTTGTTCATCGCTCCGAATATCATTGTTTTCAATCGGCTGCTCAAAGATTTCGAGGATCTACGAATGTTCTTTGACGAGCCGTTCCTGCCGGACGATGATTATTGCGGTCGCTATTGGCGCAGTGATTTTCAGCCGACGCTTCACTTACAGGACGATGTTCACGGCATATCTGAATCGGGCAATATATTTCTGACGAACATACACCGCGTATATGTGTCCGACCCTGCAAAGTTATCGGTCGAGGAGACATTTTTGGGCATAAAGCCGAAATCAGATGCCGATACCGCCAACGGGATAGATTTAGGCGAGTTGCTCCGCAGCGGTCAGATAAAAGATTTAGTCGTCGTAAACGATGAGGCGCACCACGTTCACGATGAGGAGTTGCAATGGCATAAGTGCATCTGCGATATACACAACCGTCTCAAATTGAGATATGGCAACGGACTCTCTTTGCAAGCCGACTTTACGGCTACCCCCAAACACACCAACGGGGCAATCTTCGTGCAAACAATATGCGACTATCCGCTCGTTGAGGCTATCCGACATAATGTAGTCAAGTCGCCTACCTTGCCCGATGAAGCCTCGCGTCTGAAATTAGAGCTGCAGGATAGCGTCGACTTTGTAGAGCGTTACCGCAGTTTTATCGAGTTGGGTGTGCAGGAGTGGAAAAAGCAATATGATGCGCTGAATGACGTAAAGAAACCTGTGTTGTTTGTTATGACAACCAACACAAAGGAAGCGGATGCAGTCGCCGATTTTCTGCAACGCGAATATTCCTGCCTCAATCAGGCTGTACTGACAATTCACACCAACAAGAACGGCGACATAGTCGATTCGGGCAAAAAGGATAAGGATGAATTGATAATGCTCCGCACGGCTGCCGATGAAATTGACAAAGACACCTCGCGATATAAGGCGATTGTTTCGGTGCTGATGCTCCGCGAGGGCTGGGATGTGCGCAATGTTACGACGATTGTCGGTTTGCGACCGTTCAAGGCCAAATCGAATATCCTGCCCGAACAGACCATAGGACGCGGACTGCGCAAGATGTTCGACCTCAATACGCCCGAACAGTTGGTGGTTATCGGCACACGGGAATTTTTGGAGTTTGTCGAGACACTTAAAGATGAGGGTGTAGAGTTCGAATATGCACCTATGGGCGCAGGCACACAGGTAAAGGGCAATATCAGCGTATCGGTCGATAAGGAGAAAGATGCCGATGCTCTCGATATTCAGATTCCGCAGATGCGCCCGAAGATAATCCGCGAACATAAGAATCTCACAGAGTTGAATGTGGCAGATTTCGAGAGCGAACAAGCCCCGTTCAAACACTATTCTGATGATGAGATAAAGGAGATAGTGTTTCGGGACATAGAGGGCGAAATAACGCACACGACGGTTTTCAGCCACAGTCATAATCCCGACTATCGCAATGTGCTGACGGCTATTGCGCATTCTATCCTGCGCGATGCCCGATTGCTGAACGGGCACCATATACTCTATCCGAAAGTTGAAAGTTTTGTAAAATACCGGTTGTGGGGCAGAGAGGTCGTTTTGTCCGATCCGCAAACACTTCGCAATCTATCGGAAGCGACTGCCGTCCGCATTATCCGCGAAACATTCCAGCGGGCAATATCCCGCATCACTATCGTAGAGCGCACTGACACGACCCATCGCGGTTATGCCTCTGTTGCCAAGAGCCGTCCGATTGTCGTCAAGAATCAATCCTATATAGCCACACCGAAAAAATCGCTTTTTGACAAGGTTATCGGTGACAGCGAATACGAATTGCAGTTTGCGGCGGCAATGGAGAAATGGGACGATGTAGTCGCCTATGCCAAGAACACGAAAACGGGCGTTGGGTTCAATATCGAATATCAGAACTCGGAGGGACGGATAGCCGCTTACTACACCGATTTTTTAGTCCGATGCCGCGACGGTCGATGCTATGCCGTCGAATTGAAAGGCGTTGAGGATGAAGATGCCCGACTGAAACGTGAGCGGCTGCGACAATGGTGTGTCGATGTGAATAGGGGACAGGAGCAGCAATGGTCGTCACTCTATATCCTGCAAAAAGAGTGGGAGAAATACCGCGACAAACTGCGGACATTTGCCGATGTAGTAGAAATGTTTAATAATATGACTATGGAATACTTAACGCTTGAACAATTAGAGCAAATTGATGTTCTAATAAATCAGATTAAAAACGAACGTTCGTCTTGTAATATGCAGGTCGAGGATATGAGATATAAGTTATTGCACAGATTGGGATGGATAACGTACACATCCGATGAAAGCAATAAAATTATATGTATTAACGCCAATACAGATTTTAGTGCATTAGGCGATCGCTCTTTTAAGGAATGGTATAATGCGCAAATAGAATTAAATGGCCCGCACGTTAGTATAGATGCCTCAACAAATATCCACGCCGCAAATTCAGCTGTTGTTATCGGAAATAATAATACAGCCTTCTTGAATCGGACAATTTTTGAAGATGCGAAAAAAGAGATAGAGCAATACAATGAACTTTCATCTGAAGATAAGGAAGAATTTAAGGAAATAATTGAAGCTATAGAGAATGCTCAAACGCATAATGCGGAGGTATCTAAAACCGTATTGAGAGGGCTTTATAGATTCAACAGATTAGTACAATTCGGTGCCGCTTTATCAACCATATACAATACTTTTAGGTCTCAAATTGACGCTATAATATCATTATTATGACCGATATACGCAAAAATAAGATAATAGAACTTATCCGACAAGGCAAGAAGTTGGATAAGTCGATGATATACGACCTTTTTGCAGGGGACGACGAAGATGTGTTTTTGTTCTGGAACGGGCGCAATGAAAGTGTTACGAATGTAGTTTTGCCGTTTCACAGTATCGAGCAGATAGATGAGCCGAGAGCCGAACACAATGCCGAACTTTCGATGTTCGACACACGCGGTCGCCAACTCAAAGGCTGGACGAATAAACTGATATGGGGCGACAATAAACTTGTTCTCTCTTCTTTGATAAACGGCTTTTTGCGCCGTGAGATAGAGGCCGCAGGTGGGTTGAAATTGGTCTATCTCGACCCACCGTTTGCTGTCGGTGCAGATTTCGGTTTTGAGATTACCATAGGTGGCGATTCCGTAGCCAAAAAGCAGAGTATTATCGAAGAGATTGCCTATCGGGACACTTGGGGGCGAGGTATATCGTCGTATTTAGCAATGATGTATGAACGGTTAAAATTAATACACGCTTTGTTGGCAGACAATGGTTCTATTTATGTGCATTGCGATTGGAGGGTAGTTAATCCTATAAAAATAATGTTGGATAGTATATTCGGCATGGTAAATTATCGTAATGAAATTATTTGGCGTAGAGGTAATGCCAATACAAATACCTCGTCCTGTCAATACTCTCGCAATCACGATACTATTCTTTTTTATACAAAAGGTACGCCTTTCGTTTTCAATCGCCAATATAAGGCATATTCAGACAATACTATGAAAATGTATAAATTCAATGACGAAGATGGGAGGGGTATATATAGATTGCAGGAACTACGCGATTATTCTGAAAGTAGTATCCAAAAAATGAGTTTAGAGAATCGAATCGTGTGCAGAAATGGCAAACGATATTTTAAGCAATTTTTGTCTGATAAAGAGGGAGTGTCATTAGACTCTATATGGGACGATTGCGCAAGTTTACAGGGGTCAAGTAAAGAACGTCTCGACTATCCCACTCAAAAACCCGAAGCCCTGTTAGAGCGTATTATCAAGGCATCGAGCAACGGGGGAGATTTGGTTGCCGACTTTTTCTGCGGCAGCGGAACGACGGCTGCCGTCGCCGAGAAGTTGGGGCGCAAGTGGATTGCCTGCGACTTGGGAAGATTTGCCATACATACCACCCGAAAACGCCTTATCGGGGTGCAACGCGAATTATGTGCTGCGGGCAAGGATTATCGAGCTTTTGAGGTGCTGAATCTCGGCAAATACGAGCGTCAGTTCTTTATGAATGATTTGACAGGCGGACAAGAAAAAGAGGAACAATATATCAATCTGATTCTCGAAGCATACAAGGCTAAACGCATCGACAACTCGCCTCTGCTGCACGGCACAAAGGCAGACCGTTTTGTGCATATCGGCGCATTGGATATGCCCGTAACGCAAACACGCCTCGACGATCTGTTCGAGGAGTGTCGCTACCGAATGATAACGGCAGTGGATGTGCTTGGATTTGAGTTTGAAATGGGGCTGACACCGCAGTATCTCCAAAAGTTGAGCGAACAAGGGGTCGATTTCCGTCTGAAATATATCCCGCGCGATGTGTTCGACCGTCGGGCGGTAGAGCGGAATCAAGTTCATTTTTACGATGTCGCCTACCTCGATGCGCAATGCAAGGTCGCAAACCACAGTCTGACCATTACGCTCTCGAACTTTGTGTCCAACTACACGCAGGACGATTTGACCGATACCGATGTCAAGGCAGGCAAATCGAAAATCATTATCGACGGCGGTATGATTATCAAAAAGGAGGTCAGCAAAGAGGGCATCGTTACCGAAACGATACTGACGGAAAATTGGCACGATTGGGTCGATTATTGGGCAATCGACTACAACTATGAGGACAAGCGCGAGATCATCTGCATTCCCGACAAAGAAACGGGCAAAGAACGCGAGGAATGGACGGGTAACTACATTTTCGAGAACGAATGGCAATGTTTCCGTACGAAGCAGTCGCCGACGCTCGAACTGACTGCACCGCCGCATCAGTACGACCGTGCAGGGCATTATAAGATTATGGTCAAGGTCGTGGATATTCTCGGCATCGACACCAGCAAAGTAATAGATGTTATAATCCCGTAAAGTTTATTTATCCGTTAGACAAAGTAGAACAAACCTAAATATCAAAGTTATGTGGTTAGCAATAATCGTAATCATCGGAATGCTGGGCAACATCGGCGACGAGTTGTTCAAGAAGTAACTCCCGATAAACCTCAAAAAATGCCCGAAAAAAAAATTTCGGGTCGCACCCCTCTCTGCGTGAGAGACGACCGTCGAATCCCCCGTACCCCCTTTAATGATGCAACGTGTCAGTCAGAACTTGATGCGCTGCGTTGTTTTATCGGCACAGCATTCTATAAAAACGATTTTTTCGCTTTTATCCGACCCGATAGCAGGATAGTTTTCTTTTCATGGCAATCTGTATCGGCGAAAAGAAAAATGGTGTTAGCGTTGCTGTATTGCAGATTTTTTGTATCTTTGTTCCGTAGTCGCGCAGTATGCCGATTATCATTAACGTGAATAGCATCGAAACATCGTTTCGGTGCTATTTTTATGCGTAGGTTGCCGTTAGGTTGCCAAAAACAGAAAATAGGAAAGACTAACAATCTGTTATTTAGATTATTAGTCTTTTCCTTTGTACCCCCTCAGGGGCTCGAACCCTGGACCCCAACATTAAGAGTGTCGTGCTCTACCAACTGAGCTAAAGAGGCATTTGCTTCGTTTTTGCGTTGCAAAGATAGAACAGATTTTCCGTTTATGCAAATATATTTACATCTTTTTTGTGAAAAAAATTTCGCATCCGTCAGCTATCGGCTGTAAATCAACAGTTTCGCCATTCGGCCCCGAAAAAACAGCAGCCGACAAAAAGCTACTTGATCTCCAGAATCAGGGCGTCGCTGTTCCACTCGCCCGCGGCCGAGAGGTAGATCACGCGGCGTTCGGACTCCCGGCGCCTCAGGGCGAGGTAGCTCTCGTACAGACAGATGCCGTTTGCGGAACCCTCATCCGCCAACGCGACCGCAATCACCGACGGGTGACGGCGCGAGCGGTGCCATGTGGCCAGCGCACGGTCCGTATAGGCGGCCTTCCAGACGGGATCGTTCGAGGGGTTGGCACCCTTGCGGCGCGAATCGCCCGAGGTGTGGGTGTCGATCGGGGCGGTGGGAATGACGTAAAGGCCTGTCGTGTCGCAATCGTCGAAGAAACCGTCGCGAATGCGGCCCGGACGAAGGATCAGCGTGTTGATTCCCTCCCTCCGGTACGCGCCCAGCTCCTCGGCCGTGGCCGTTCCGGAGACTTTGCGCGCGGAGAGCTTTACGGGGGTGCCGTTGACCGAGAGCCGGCCCTGGGAGTCGCTCTCCAGCAGGCGGAAACCGACGGGGAAGGAGAGATATTCGGCTTGCCGGCCCTCGTAATAGGTCGACAGACGGAGCGTGTCCAGCCGCGGGCGCCCGGGACTCCACAGCATCGCTGCGGTGAGCGGCATGGTGAAGTGGAGGGTGTCCTCGCCACGGCGGGAGAGGCGCAGGGTGGCGGATCCGCGGAGGGCGGTGCGGGGGATCTCGTAGGAGATTCTGGCCTCTTTCTCGTTGAGTTTGTCGGACTTGACAACCACCGAGAAATCGGCGATATAACCGTCGCCGACACGGCGCGTGGTGCAGAACCAGTCGCGCACGCGGACCGCAGGCTGGGTCAGGACACGGCAATCGGCGGGGGCATCGGGGGTGTGGGTCCAGTTCTCGATCTGCTGGCCTGCGGCGCTGGTGGGGGTGAGCAATTCGACGGTGTTGACGCCCTCACGGGTGTAACGCGTGATGTTGAACTCGGTGGCCGAGGAGCCGTTTTGCGCGTAGGCGACCTCTTTGCCGTTGATTTTCACGAGGTAGGCGGCGGGGGCGTAACCGATGCGCAGCAGGACGGTGCGGTTGATCCAACTGAAAGGCTGCGTAAAGCGGGCCGTGAAAAGCGCTCCGTCGCGGTGCTCCGAACGGGTCCATTCGAGGGGCCTGACGTAGGGGGAGGCGGCGGCCGTATCGGCCTCTGCGACAGAGGAATAGGGCGTCACTACGGCGCGGTGCGGTTCGCCGCCCACGGTCAGATGGCGCGGGTTGGCATATTGTGCCGAGGCGGTGGTTGCGGCAAAAAGCAGGATCGAGAAGAGTAAACTGCGCATAAAAATCGTATATTTGCGGCGTAAATATACGATTTTTTTCGGTAGCTGCCAATATGGATTTTGCGAAACTCAATTTTCCTGCCGCAGAATTGCGCCGTCGGAGGTTCGGGGGCGTGGAGCAGGTGTGGGATCCGCTGCGTCGGATGTGGTTGAAGCTGACCCCGGAGGAGTGGGTGCGGCGTCATCTGCTGGCCTATTTGGTGGCGGAGTGCGGGGCGCATCCGCTGCGGATCGTGCAGGAGTACGCGGTACCGCTCAACGGGCAGGCGCAGCGGGCCGATGTGGTGGTGGTCGGCGACCGGGCCGAACCGCTGCTGCTGGCCGAGTGCAAGGCTCCGGACGTTGCGATCCGACAGGCGGTACTGGACCAGGCGGTGCGCTACAATTCGGTGTTGCAGGCCCGCTATTTGGTCCTCACCAACGGGCTGGAACACTATTGTTACGCGTTTACGGGCACGGAGTATCGTCCGATGTCCGGATTCCCGCAGCTGCGGCCCTCCGTCTGACGGCCGCTGTCGCATCGCCGGCGGCGGCAAGCCTGCGCTGGGGAGTTCGACGCAAAAACCGGGCGGATATCACCGTTTCGGAAATTTTGCGTATCTTTGCGGCCCAATACCCGACCCTATGAAAAACGAGATTCTCTATTTGTTGCTGCCGGAATTCGCAGCACACGAAACGGTCTACCTCGCCCAGGCCATCCGGTGCGACGAACGGAACATCAAGGAACAGCCCCGATATACGAACCGGATTGTCGCCCCGACAGGCGAACCGGTGCGTTCGTGCGGCGGTTTTCTGACGCTGCCCGACTATTCGTTCGACACGATGCCCGAAGATTTTGCCGCGCTGGTGCTAATCGGGGGATTTGGATGGACGACCCCGGCGGCCGACCGTGTGGTGCCGATAGTCCGACGGGCGATTGCGGCGGGGAGAATCGTCGGAGCCATCTGCAACGCCGCATCGTTTATGGCACGACAGGGATTCCTGAACGACGTGGAACACACGGGCAACGGATTGGACCAGCTGAAGCTGTGGGGCGCCGGGAATTACACCGGCGAGGCGCTTTACCGCCACCGCCAGGCCGTGTCGGACCGAAATATCGTGACCGCCAACGGTTCGGCGGCACTGGAGTTCGCCCGCGAGTTGCTCCTGCTGCTCGGAAACGATTCGCCCGAGCGGATCGAGATGTATTATCAGTTCCACAAACAGGGCTACTGCGCGCTGTTCCGGTAGAAGCCGCGAATACGGACGCCGATATGCACCGGAACCGAAACGCCGGAAAAGATAACCGAAAGAGGAAAAACAGACGAATAAAAAGATGAGTGCGACAAAGGTAAATCCGCAAGAGACCGACCGTGCGGAGGCTTATACATTGTGGATCGGGGCACCGCAACCGATGGTGACGATGTTCACGACGCTGGAGGTCGGACGGCTGTGGCGCAAGGCGCGACGCGAAGGGTTGAAATTCAACATGCTGATGTGCCACTCGATCGGACGGGCCGCCGCGCAGGTCGAGGAGTTCCGGACACTGCCCGTGGGACGGGAGATGTACCGTTACGACCGGCTCGGGATCAACGTGATCGTCGCGAACAAAGCGGGCGGAATCAACACCTGCGACATCCCGTACAGCGAGGATCTCCGACAGTTCAACCGCGACTATCTTGCCCTGACGCGCCAGGTTCACGACACGTGCACCCACTACGATATCAGCGCCGGGACCATGATCATCGGCACCAGCGCGCTGGTCGAGGCGCATATCGACGGCGTGGTGGGGATGTACAGCGGCATCTACAACAATCCGTTTATCTTTTGGGGTGCCGTGCGCCGGGGATGGTTCGGCCGGCGGCTGACGCTCTCGTTCCAGTTCCACCATACCCAGATGGACGGTTTGCATGCGGCCCGTTTTCTGCGTTTGCTGCAAGAGGCCGTAAACTCCCGGTAACCCCACCCCGCAGCCGGCGCTCCCCGCCCCTGCTATCTTGCGTATACCTATATTTTCTCCCGTGGCGACGTGGCGTTGCATACGCCCGTCCCACGGGAGAAAATATAGGTACCCGCAAGAAAACACCCGGACCGAGGAGCGCCCGCGCGGCAAGGGGCGGGGTCCAATCCCGCCCCGACGAGCGCAACCGCGTCGAACCGCGCGACCGCACAACAAAAAAACCACCCCGCGAAGATTCGCGGGGTGGTTGGATCGGTTCTCACGGTCGGTGACCGCGGGAACTTACAGAGGTTTAGCGCGTGATGCGGATGTTCATATACTTCTCGTAACCACCCAGCGTATTGGTCGACGAGGGCGTCGTCGAGCTGAAGACGTAGCCGATCAGACCGCCAACCGTGTAGTTGGCCCACGAACCGTTGTCGGTCAGCGTGAAGGCCTCGGTGGTGCCGTTGTTCGAGTATACGAAGTCAACGGTTACCGTATCGCTCCAGGTCAGCGTACCGGACGTTGCCAGCGGGCAGAGGAAGAGGTACTGACTGCTGCTCAAGGTCCAATAGCCGAGGTAACCGGTCCACATCAAGGGACGGTTGTTGACAACCTCGTACATGAAATAGGTACCGCCCAGCTCGAAGCCGTTGATCATAAGCGCTACCACTTCACCCGAATTATTATCCGTCATGGGAACCAGCGTAACCTCGGTTTCAACCGTGTTGCCGTCCCTGTCCTCATATCCCATCGTCCAGGTACCGGTGGTGAGCGAAGTCAAGCTCCACTCGCCCTGGTTGATGGTGATGGTGTTGAGCACCTTGCCGGCAACCACCAGGTTCACCTTGCCCGTACGCGCCTTCTTGGTGTCGTTCAGCGGCACGTTAACGGTGTAGTTACCTGCAGCATCCGGCTCCGAGATCTGGATCCAGCTGGCCGTAACCTGGAGCTCCCAGGGTTCGGTAACGTAGGAGATATACTTCGTGGGAGCCACCGTGAAGGTCACGGCGTCGGCGTCCTGGTTCACGGTCGACGTAGCGGCGTCGTAAGCGCTGCCCGAAGCCTCGATCAGATTCACCGTGCTCTGCGACACGACGATCTCCTGGGGTTTCCAGCTCTGCTTTACGCTGATGGTGGTCGAACGCTTGGCGATGTAGTTCAGCTTACCGGTCAGCACGATAGCCTCGGCGGTCACCTCGGCGGAGAGCCACTCTTTGGCATCGTCGGGGATCGTCACCACGGGAAGCTCCGAGTTGGAGGCCTGGTAAGGGATCGTCAGGCTGGTCTCGCCCGTGGCGTCAACCTCTACGGGTGCGGTGCTGATGGTAAAGTGCGAACCGTTCTGGAGAATCGTCACGACCTGCTCCTCCTTACCGGCTTTGATCGTGATGTTGGCCGTACGAAGCATAGCCTCGGCGCTCTCGCCTACGGTGAAGGTCACCGCTTTGGAGTCGACGCTGTTGATCACCACCCACTCTTTGCTCGAGGTAGCGGTTACCTTGGCCGAAGCATCGACTTTGAGCTCGATCGTACCCTGACCACCGTCGGCATCGAAACCGACCTGCGATCTCTTTACCTCCAGGGCCGACGTTGCGACCTGCGCATCGTCATCGTCGCTACAGCCTACAAAGGCGAACGCAGCGACCGTCAGTGCCATTAATAATATCTTTTTCATAACTCAATCTTGCTTTTAGGGTTATTTTTTCGTCATGGTCTGTACCGAACCCAGCTGGAGGACAGCACCCACACGCGTGGTCGTGCCCGGAGTCTGGCGATAGAGGATGAAACCGTCCACCGTATAGCTCCACGAACCGAAATCCTTGAACGTCAATACGAGGTGATCGGGATCGCCGTTGTGCACCAGCTTCATACCCACCGTGTTGCTGTAGGTAATCCAGCCGCCGTCAACATTCGACCAAGCCCACAGCCAAGCGTCGTACAGCGTACCGAGATAGTTGTAGGGACCAAGATACTGCGCCTTCAGCGTCAGCGAACCGTCGGCCTTCGAATAGAGCACCTCGGCCTTCAGCGTGCTGTAGAGGGTCATCTCGTAGGACTGGTAGCGGATCTTCTCGGTCAGCGTCACCGTACGCGACGACGTATACTTCAGCGTATAGTTGCCCAGGAACGCGTCGTAGTGCATGAAGCCCTCGCCGTGGTAACCCGTCATGGTAGCGTCGGTAGCCTTGCCGTCGGGGGTCGTAGCGTCGACAGCCTCCAGGGTCTCGGTCTCGGCGTTCCACTTCAGGTGGTGAAGCATCACACCGGCAACCTCGGTAGGCTCGTAGAGCGTGATACCCTCGTTGTCGTAAGCGTAGGGGATGTAGATGTACTCACCGTCGAGGTTACCCGTCGGGTAGTAGATCAAGAGGTTGTAGGCGTCGTCGGCATAGAGCGTCGGGGTCGTGTCGATCTCGCCGCCCTCTTCGTCGGCGCGCACGCCGGCTGCAGCGGGGCTAACGGGAACAACCTTGCTGCCGGCCAGTTTGAAACCGGCATAGAGCTTGCCTACAACGGCCTCGCGAACGTCCAGCACCTCCTGGATCGACGAAACGATATCGTTATCCAGAGCCGTGAAGACGATGCGGTTGCCCGTCTTGATACCGCGGAATACCAGCTCGTTCTTGTCGCCGCTTACGTAAGAGAACTCGAATTCGCCGCCGAAGTCGTTACCGCCCGTGAAGTCGGGGTCCGACCAGTAGTGCAGATACTTGTTGTAGGTGTCGAAAGTCAGCACAACACCCGTCGACGATTTGATCGAGTAGTTGCTCTTGATCACCTTGGTTACATCGCCGCCCATATCGGACTGTGCGGCTACCTCACCGGTCATCGTCACCGAACCGTCGGTGTCGAACTTTGCGGTGAAGATCGTACCGCCATAGGACTTCTCGCCGTCGGGATAGTAAGCGATCATCCAGCCGTTATCGGCCGAGGTGAGCAATTTCTGGCACTCGATCATCTGGGCCTGAAGGCGCTCGGAGGCCGGTTTGTCGAAGAGGTCTTCCACCTCGTTCACGCAACCCACCGCGAGACCGGCTACTGCCACTAATGCAAATAATATTCTTTTCATAATCCTGTTTGCGTATTAAAATTTCGACCAATCCAGCTCGTTAATCTCCGCGTAGCGACGCGACATCACGTCACGCAGCTCGTCCAAATCCAGATTCCAGACGCTCGACATATAATCCTTGACGATGGCCAGCTTGCGGTTGATGATCGCCGCGCCCTCGGCACCGGCCAGATTCAGACGGGCCTGCCACTGGGCCTCCGACCACGACAGGTAGTAAGAGAACACCTCCACGAAGTCCTCCTGGTTGGCGCTCGAAGCATAAGGACTTACGAAGCCCATCTGCGCAGCCTCCTGATCGTCCAGCGAGTTCCACTGGGCGGCATACTTGCCGGCCGAGATGGTGTTGAACTCACGCGGATACTCCTTGGTCTGGTGCAGGATGTGGGCGAACTCGTGGTGAATCGTGTGCAGATAGTAGTAGTTGATGTTGTCGATATCGTCGAGCGTTACCGAGTAACCCTCCGTCTCGTCCACACCGTTGTCATAGGTAATCGTCAGATAGCGCTCCAGCCAGTTACCCACGTAGAGCGTGATCTTCTGACCGCCCTCGGCCGTACCCAACGTTACGGTACCGCTGGTGGGGTTGTAGGCACCCGAACCGATCACCTGCATCATACGCGGTGCGTACTGGCGCATGAAGTGCTCGTTCGTTACCTCGGTATAGGGGTCGAGCCACAGGAAGCGGATCATCTTGGCGATGATGCGGCTGTAAAGCTCGGTAGCCGGTACGAGGTCGTAGTCCATGTTGGTCTCGATATCCTCGTAACGATACAGGAAGCGAATGTTGAACGGAGCACGATAGTTCTCCTCCAACCACCGATCGAAATCGGACTCGGCATTGACGGGCTCGTTAATTACGCTTTGCTCGCTCAACGAATCCTCGGAGCAGGAGGCTGCGAACATCACTGCGCCCAATGCGAATACGTATAAAATAAACTTTTTCATAAAATTTCCTTTTTTCGGTTTAACCTCTCGGGCGATTAACGCGGGTTTGCAGGCAGACCGGCGGCTACGACAGCTTTGGGCAACTGTACGGCCAGTCGTTTGTCGTAAGGCTCAACGTTGATGTTGTCGGCACCGTCACAAACGTGCGTGTAAGCGATACCCCAGCGCTTGAGGTCCCACAGACGGTCGCCCTCGTGGGCACCGGCGATACGGCGGGCGTGCAGGCAGGCGGCAGCCATGTAGGTCTGCATACCCTCCTCCAGCTCGAAGCGGGGAGCCAGCTCCTGAACATAGCGCGTGTCACCGGCCTCGTAGGCTGCCTCGTACCATGCGGCAATGGTCTGTGCCGACAGGTTGTGGGCGATGCCGTTATCGGCCTCGGTGTAGAAGCGCGAGAGATCCTGGGCGGCCTTGTCGTACTCCTTGTTCATCACGTAAGCCTCGGCGCGGTCGATCAGCGACTTCTCAACCGAGTAAACCACCTTCACGACGTAGGTGAAACCGATACCGTTAACGGCATCCGTGTAGATGAACTTCTCCGTGATCTTCGGCATGAAGAAACTGCGCTGCGACGACTGGAACACCACGTTGTAACCCTCCAGAGCGGAGGTACCCCACGGACCGGCGCTGCGGGCCAGGCTGTTGATCATGATGCTGGTGGTAATGTAGCGGTAGTAATAGCGACGGCCGGCCAACGAGTGAACACCCATGATGAAGAAGTTGGCGATCTCATCGGAGTTGATGAAGGCGTTGCTGTACTCGGCCAACGAGGTGTTGCCCTCCAGGAAGAGGTCCCAGGTGCGGTAGAGTGCGCGCGGATCTTCACCCAAAGCCAGGGTGCCGTACTCTGCGGACTTGTCGTAGTTGCCGTAATAGAGGTAGAACTGTGCGGCGAAAGCGGCGGCGGCACGCGAAGTGAAGTGGTACTTGGGTACCGAATACTTCGTGTCGTCGATGAGCTTGTAACCGTCCTCGATATCCTTGGCGATCTTTGCGTAGACCTCAGCCACAGTAGTGCGGTCATAAGAACCGAAGACGGTGGTCTCGGGCTCCGTTGCATAGGGAATACCCATATCGGTCGTGCTCGACTGCGGGTTGTAGGCCTGGCAGAAGGTGTTGACCAGAACGAAGTGAGCGTAAGCGCGGCAAATCAAAGCCTCACCCTTGAGGTAGGCAACCTCTTCGGGATCGCCCATCTCCTGGATACCGACCAAAGCCTGGTTGGCTGCAGCAATAGCCTTATAGCCGCATTCCCAAACCTCGGTAGGCGACGAGGTCGCCTCACCCGAGAACTCACGCATCAGGTAGGCATCCTCGTAAACATCGGAACCGATCGCCACGTTCTTGCCGTAGTCCGTCACGTTGTCCGACATCAGCTCGCCGATAACGATGGGCAACGTCTCGGGATAGGCAGATACGAGCATCATCTTGATCTTCTCGGCGTTGTCGATCTCCGTACGGTTATCGGGCATCTCGTCGAGGAATTCGTTACACGAAGCGAAAGCGAGCGCTCCGAGGGCAACGAGTGCGAATTTGTTCGCTATATTAATGAATCTTTTCATAATTATATGCTCAGTTTTAGAATCCGAATTTCAGCGTGAACGTAAACTGGCGTGCCAGAGGCGACGATACACCACCCGACTGGAAGTATTCGGGATCCTGACCCTTCAGCGATTTGTGCGCATAGATCAAGAAGGGATTCGTAACCTGCACCTTCAGCGAGAGGCTGTCGAACTTGGCCTTGCGGATCCAGGCCTTCGGGAAGTCGTACGTCAGAGAGATCTCCTTCATGCGGATGAAGTCACCCTTGGCGATACGTGCGCTCGAATAGTTGTAGGCGTTGTAACCGCGGTTCATGTAGGTGGCGTTGTAGACTTTCAGCTCACGCTGGCTGGCCAGGGTCGGGATATCGGTGTCGTTCTCGTCGCCCGAAACCATCCAACGGTTCTTGAAGTCGTTCGACATGGCGTAGAAGTCCGAGTACGAAGCCTTGAAGATCGGCGTCATACGAACCACGTTGCCGAAGCCGTAGGTCATGAAGATGTTCAGACGCAGGCCCTTCCAGGTCAGGGTGTTACCGAAACCGCCCGTGTAGACGGGATCCGTAGGACCTTCATACTTCAGGGTCTTCAGGATCTCCTCGTCGGTATTCTGGAAGTCGAAGTCGTCGTAGTTGAGCTTGGTGATCTTCTCGCCGCCGATCTCGAAGGTGGGATAACCCTCGGTGTCCAGACCCGTGAAGGGAATCGAGAAGACCGAATAGGGTGCATAGCCCTCGAGGTTGTAACCCGTACCCACGATCAGGTTCATGATGCTGGCGTCGGTATGCAGGTTGGTGATCTTCTGCTTGCTCCACGAGAAGGTGAAGTCGGTGGTCCACTTGAAGTTCTTGGAGTCGATGTTGCGGGTCGAAAGGGTCAGCTCCACACCGCGCGACGACATGTCGGCGATATTGGCATACTTCCAGACCTCACCACCGGCACCCTGGGTGTTCGTACGGCCCAACAGGTCGAAGTTGTTACGCTTGTAGACGTCCATCTCGAAGTTGATGCGGTTGTTGAGCAGACCGAGCGACATACCGAAGTTGAACTCGTGCTTCTTCTCGTAGGTCAGGTTCTCGTTGGCCAGCATGTCGATCTCCAGACCGGTCTCCTTGTCACCTGCGGTCGGGCGGAAGAGCGTGTTGTAGCTCTTGATGACGGCGCTCGAGTTGGTGATGAAGTCGGGACCTGCATCGGCCGTCAGCGAGTACGAAGCCTTGAAGGTCAAGTGCGAGAGCACCTTGCTCAGCGGCTCGAAGAACTTCTCCTCGTGAACGTTCCAGGCACCGCCGACGTTCCACGTAGGCAACCAGCGTGCCGTGCGGGACTTACCCAGGCGGTTGGTACCCTCGTAACGGAACGTACCGTTCAACGAGTAGCGGCCCTTGTACGAGTAGTTGACCATGCCGAAGAAGGCGGCCGAACGGCGACGCGTGTTCGAGAGGGTGAAGTAGTCGTTACCCTCCTCCAGCGACTTCTTGAAGGCCAGATAGTTGTAGAATGCTTTCTCACCCTGGTTGTACTGCAGACCCCAGCCGCGCGACCAGTCGTTGCTGCGCTCGACGGAGGTTACCTCCATACCGCCGTAGACGTTGACGATGTGCTTGTCGCAGAAAGTCTTGTTCCAGTTCAACGAGTTACGGATCGTATAGCTCGGCGAGCGGTACTCGCGCTTCTCATAGATACCGCCGTTCGGGAGGATCGACACCTTCAGCGAGTTCAGCGCGTCGGGATCCTGATAGAGGAACGGGTTGCGGTCACGAACCGTGGCGTCGGGCATCTCGCGATAGGCGCGGGCCTGGTTCGAGTCGTCCTTGATGTGGTGCTGCATCGAGGTCTGCGTGTAGCGGAACGATGCCAGCGAATTGAATTCCAGACCCTTGATGATCGTCCAGCTCAACTCGCCCTGGAAACGGAGGTCGGTGGCATCGATATCGATGTAGTTGTTGTCCAACTCCTGGAAGATATTGAATGCCGAATAGTTACGCTTGTAGTCCTCGTCGGGATCCATCGTACGCGAGGTGTTCATCGCGAAGCTGAAGGGGTTGATATCGAAGTCACGCTTCACCTCACCCGATACGGCGTCCACGTCCTGGCTCAAGGTACCCGGAGCCTGCTGCTTACGGTAGCTACCGTTGCCCAGGATCGAGAACGAGAGGTTGTCCAGGATCTTGAAGGTCGTGTTGGCGTTGAAGGTATAACGCTGCACCTTGCTGCGCTCGTACCATCCCGGATCGTTCATGACACTCAACGACATATAGGAGTTCGAGCGATCCGTACCGTTCGAGATACTGATCGAGTGGTTCATCATCACCGAGTTGTTGAACAGACGGTCGAACCAGTCGGTGTTGCGGTACTCGGCCGCACGCAGATACTCGTTCATGGCCTTCTCCGTGTGGGGCATACCGAACATACCGTTGGTCTCGTTGTACGAATTGATCAGGCTGTACATCTTGCCGTAAACACCCGATTCGCGGGCACGCAAGGTCTCCGAGAAGTTGAAGTAACCCTTGTTCCGGAGCTCCTGCAGCACCGACATCTGGTCCTGCGAGTTCATGATGTTGTACTGGCTGTAGTCGGGCTTCAGACGGGTCGTGAACTCACCCATATAGGTGAATTTGGCCGAACCCGGACGACCCTTCTTGGTGGTGATAACGATCACACCGGCCATAGCCTTGGCACCGTAAATCGACGTTGCCGAACCGTCCTTCAGGATGTTGATCGACTCGATATCGTCAGCATTCAGACCGGCGATGGCCGAGCTGATCATCGTCACGGCGTCACCCGACGAAAGCTCGTCGGCACCCACCTCCGTAACATCCTCAATGATCACACCGTCGACAACCCACAAAGGACGCGAGCTACCCAGAATCGACGTAGCACCGCGCACGCGGATCTTCGGAGCCGTACCGAAAGTCGCCGATACGTTCTGAACCGACACACCGGCCGAACGACCTTCCAGCGAACGGCTGACATCGGCCATACCGCTCGTCAGCACGTCTTCGGCCAACAGGCGGTCCGAAGCACCGGTGAAGAGTCGTTTGTCGATCTTGGTCATACCCGTCACGACAACCGTTTCGACAGCCTGGGCATCCGAGGAGAGTTTCACAGTCACGTTAGCCGCGATGGCCACCGTCTGCGTTTCGTATCCCAGGAACGAAACCTGCAATTGTTTGGAGCCCGAAGGAATATTGGTCAGCGTAAAGGCACCGTTCGCACCCGTGCTGACGCCACGATTGGTACCTGCGACAACAACGGAGGCGCCCACTACAGGTGCACCGTTTTCATCTACCACTCGTCCACGAACCTGCTTGGGCTGCGCCATAAGCGAACCCACGATAGCAAGCGCTCCAATTAACGACAATAGGATTTTTTTTACCATAAGCGTTAATTTCTTTTAAGATTGTTAGTATAAAAAATTATCGGGACAAAGATAATCATTTAATTCCGAATAAACAAAAATTATTAATAATTTATTTAACCGCATTAAAAACACAGCGTAAACAAGCCGTTTATATTACAGGAAACGCGGAAAAATCGGCCGTCAGGTTACAATCTGTAATGCGCCCTTAGAACGGAATATCACCGCGGCCGTTCCCGTCGGCGGATATTCCCCCGGCAGCCGCTTCGGAAACCGCCCGTCGGGCGAATCGCAACCGCATTCGGGTGCATCTTATATACAAAAAGGTCGGATTTTTTGTCCCATACGCCGCATCGGACGACAAAATCGGGGCTCCGCCGCCATACGCGCCGCACCGCAAGAGAAAAGCGGAAACCTTTCGGTTCCCGCTTTCGGTCGGATCCGGCCCTCCGGAGCCCCGGACTGTTCCGTACCGTGCGCACGCCGTGGCAGCCGGAGACCTTGCCGTCCGGACACCTCGCCGTCCGCACACCTTGCCGTCCGCACCGCCTGCGCCGTCTGACCCGCCAGGCCCTCCGCGCCGCCTGCGCCGTCCGGTTTTCAAAGCGACAGGCGGAGCAGTTCCTCGCCGCGAACGTCGAGCACGCGCAGGGTCAGCGTGTCGCCGCGCTTTTCGAGCACCGTCACCGTCGCCTCGTCGGGGCGCGGGCCGCCGCCGATCACCACGGGGAAGGGATTATCCTCGCACGTGCCGCGCGGATGGTATTTATGCTCGTGCGTATGGGCCGCCAGGTCGACATCGAAAGGCGCCCGGATCAGCACAGGATGCCACAGCCCGGTGCAGGGCCGATACTCGTCCGTATTGCCCCAAATGGGGATATGGTGGACCAGCACGCGGCGGCGCGCCTTGCGGAACGGATTCGAATTCAGCTCATCCTTAATGAATTGAGCCTCCTCGCGCCGCAAATCCGTGAAATCGTTCAGCCCGTAATAGACCCACGTGTCGTCGGGCTTGTCCTCGCCGCAGTCGAGCACCACGAAGCGCGTGTCGCCCCAGTTGAACGCGCCGTAGGTCCGCCCGCCCGGAAGGTCGAACAGACTCGGCATACCCGACGAATAGGCGTTGCGGATCTCGTGGTTGCCGCGAATGAAGAAGAGCGGCGTCGAGGCTCCGCCGAAGGCATCGGCCAGGATATGGATGTGGCGAAGGGCGTAGCGCCGGTCGACGGGTTCGGGGAGACAGTCGCCGTTGAAGATCACGAAATCGTGCGGGATCCCGGCCGCAAGTTTGCGCCAGGCCTCGATCGTGGGCCGGTGTTCGTGCAGGTCGTTGAAGACCAGGGCCGTAAAATCCGTCGCTTCGGCCGCAGGCAGCGTAAACGAATAAAACGGACCGACATATTCGTCGCCGAAGGTCTTGCTGTAGGCGTGGTTGACGAGAATCTCACGCGCGCGCACGCGATAATAGTAACGTACCCCCGGCGTCAGCCCCTCGAGGCGGACCTTGTGTTCAATATCGTGACAGATCGCCTGCCCCGCCATACGGGCCTCGGCCGTCTGCAACGCCAGCGTGTCGGTGCCGTACTCGACACGGCAATGGGCCAGGGCATTGGTCTGGAACATCACCGTCACACCGCCGTCGGCGGGATTCTGCAGATAGGGCGCGTGGTAGAGGATCTCCGAAGCGGGCATCCTGAACTGAAGATCCACGCAGACGGGACGATGGTCCGAAGCCGCCGGCTCCTCCAGCACGCGGGCCGAAAGTTTCACGGCGCCGCCCGCCGCGGGTCGATAAACCGCCACGTAATCGATACATTCACGCGGCTGATCCGCAGGCCAAGTCGCCGTCTTCTCGCCCGAGAGCAGTTCGAAGCCCGCCCGTTTCATCGCCTCCACCACGGGCGACGCAGGCTGGCTGTTCCAGTCGCCCGTCACGATGAAGGGCCGCGCGTCGGAAGCCGCCTCGCGTACGATAACCGCCACCGAAGCCAGCGCGTCCTCCTCCGTGAGCGACAGATGGACATTGGCCACACGATAATCGCCGAAGTCGGCCACCTGCAGCACCCGAGCCTCCTCGCGGCCGGGCAGCGAAACGGTCTTGACCCCCGCCGGGCGCTTCTTAGACAAGAGGCCGATGCCGTATTTACCTCCGTCATAGTCGATTGCGGGGGCGAACGAGGCGTGCATCAACACCCGCGAGGCCAGCTCGCCCAGGACGTAACGTCCGCCGCTGCGGCGGGTCATGCTGTCCACCTCCTGCACCGCCACCACATCGGCGCCGCTGCGAAGAATCGCTCCGGCCACGCGGTCCAGGTCGCGCACATCATCCATCCCCACGCCGTTGCGTACGTTGTAAGTCACGATCCGCAGGCGGCGGGCCAACTGTTCGGGCGTCTGGGCGCGGGTATCGGTCGCGGTCGCACAGAACGCCAGCATAAAAAGAAGTATCCGTTTCATATTCAGTTTTTTACACAATCAATGATAGCAGGGGAACTCCCAGAGGTCGAACCCGAAATTATAGATATCGCACATCGACCGCCCCTTCGTTTCGCTCGTGAAGACGAAGAAGAGCGGTTGCTTGCCGTGCCACCGGCCGAGGCCCTTCACCGTGGCGTATTTGCGCTGCACCATCCGGGCGTCCGAGCGACAGAGCGCAAATTCGCCGACCTTGACGCCGCCCCGCACCTCGTCGGGTGCACCGATCCACAGCGCTACCCTGCCGTCCACGCCCAACGGCATCAGCTCGACCGACAGCCGCAACGCATCCGCCCCGCAGGCCGTGTCGAAATTGAAATATTTGTACCCCAGAACCGACCCGTCGGTGCAGTTGACCACCGGCGCCACGCGCAACTCCACATCCGAGGGGGCATGGCGGGGGTCGACCTCGGGATAGGTGGGATGGACGTAGGGTCCCGAGAAACTCTTTACGGGCCAGCGGTGCACGGCGGGCACAGGCCCCGTGTAATAGCAGGCGATGGCCGCGGGATAACGCCGGAGCAGATCGAGTCCTTCGGTACGGAAACCCTCCGAAGTATATTCACCCTCGGTGATCGTCACCTTGCCGCCGCGTCCCGGCTCGACCGTCACCTCGACGGGAGCGACCATCGCCTGGCGCGAGAACTCGTTGACGCCCGTCTGGCGGTGATAAAAAACATACCAGCGGCCGCCGATTTCGCAAAGACTGCCGTGGGTGTTGCCGCTCGGGGTGGCCGTAAAGATCGGCCGGCCCTCCGCATCGCGGTCGCGTCCGCGGGCGTCGATCACCGTGCCGCCATAGGTGAAGGGACCGAGCGGATGATCGCCATAGGCATAGGCCAGCGTATAGTTGCTGCCGTCCAGTCCAAATTCGCCGTCTGCGGTCCAACGGCTGTAAATCAGCACATACTTATCGCCGATCTTGCGCATCGACGAGGCCTCGAAGAAGCGGAAAACGCCCTCCTCCAGCCGCGAGGAAACCAACCGAACCGGCCGGCAGCCCTCCTTGACGGTCGCCATCGTACGGGGATCCAGCTCGGCGCCCCACGACTCGTTGAACCCCCAATAGCCGTAGATGCGGCCGTCGTCATCGACAAAGACCGCGGGATCGAATCCCAGCACCCCCTCCGCGGCCGCGGGATCCTCCCGGCTCCAGTTGCAGACCGTAAAGGGTCCGTCGGGACGGTCCGAGCGGGCCACCATTCCGTTGCGCCTGCCGTTTTGGTTGTTGGGATAGAAGTAATAGGTCTTGCGGCCGTCGGGACCGGTGACTAACGCCACATCGGGGGCGTAGAGCACATCGCCCACACCGCCCGCATGGAGCGGCCGGCCCTCGGCATCCAGTTTCGACTCGAAGATCACGCCGTCGTAGCGCCAGCGGTTCAGATCGTCGACCGGCGCCGACCACACGACCTGTTCGCGCCCGCAATACTCCGTAATCGCCGAATCGTGCGACCCGTAGAGATAGACTCGGTATTGGCCGGGCCGTTCGGGATCCTCGAAGACGTAAGGTTCCCCGTCCGGGATAAACTCCCAAAGCGGCAGAAACGGATTCTGCGCCCCGGCCGCCACGCACGATACCACCGCCGCGCAAAGCAGCCCGATCCGTCTGAAAATCGAATATTTTCGCATAGTCTCTCTTTTTTCGGTGAATATTCCCATTGTTTTCCCGTCTGTTTTTCACATCCCTACAAAGATAGTCATTTCGTCCGAGAACTCCAACATCCGCTGGCACGAATCCGCGGATTTCAGTGCCCGCCGGCACGAGCCGTCACTGCCCTTTGCTGAATTACAGGGCGGCGGGGCCGACGCGCGACCGCACGCTTCAGGGCGGCGGTCGAACCGGACGGATATGCCCGAACAAACCGGTTCTGACAAAAAAACGCCCCGACCGTGCGGTCGGGGCGAAATGTTGCCGGGGATTTCCGGAGAGTTACTTCTGCGGGAAACCGTAGCCGTTCTGGATGTTCATCGTCGAAAGGATGTTCGGCGTGAAGGGCCAGAGGTAGATCGGGGCCTTCTGGTAATCGTAGTCGTAGAAGAGGTACTTCAGGTACTCATCCTCGTTGTCTACTATATCCTTGCCCCAGCTAACCTTCGAGTAACCGTCCAAAGCGGCCACCTCGCTGTCGGTCAGGGCCTTGAAGAGACCCTTGATAGCCAAGTTGGTCTTGCCGCCGGATACCTCCGAAGCGCCGTACTTCGCCCAGTCGTCGTTCTCGCCGCGCCAGCCGGGGAACAGAACGGGATCGTCCTGTTTGTCCTCGGGGCACTGCGTCGTCAGACGGTAACCGTACTGCGACTTGGCATCCACCGACTTGGTGTAGATGTACGACGAGATCTGGTTGCCGTTGGGGAAGGTGTAGACCCCGTTGGCCTTCAGACCGTCGATCATCGCCCGGGTCATATCCTTGATGCGCTTGATGTTCTCGGGGAGCAGACCCGTACGGATCAGCGTCCAGCGGCGGTCGCCGTCACCGGCAAACTCGAAACCGCGCTCCTCGATGATGGCCTTGAAGAGGCTGCCGCAATCCGAGATGAACTTCTCGGTATTGGCCTTGCCGGCGGGGAACGAACGCTCGCGCACCTGCTTCAGGTAGTTGCGGGCCGTGCCCTCGTCGCCCAACTGGGCGCAAACCTCGGCATAGCTCAAATAGATCTCGGCCATACGCATGTAGGGACCGTTGATACCCGACTTGCGCTGGGCAGCCACCCATGGGGTAGCCATACGGCCTTCGTCCCACTTGTTGAGCGAGATACCGCCCGAAGTCTTCGAACCCATCTTGAACGAGATCATCTTCTCGGCACCCTTGCCGTCGTGGCCCGTGACGACGAAGCATACATCGCGACGCTTGTCGGCGGGGTCGAACACACCGTAGTAATAGGCGGGGTTCACACGGCTCTGACCGTAGAGTTTGCAGGGATAGGCGTTCTTCGAACCGCCGTCCGAGGGACGGCCGTAGCTGTAGCCGCGGGCATCGTTACCGCCGGTACCCTGCTGCATGGGATATTCGTAGATCGCCTCGTCGGCATAGCCGGCGTCGCTGTCGAGCATCTGCTGGAAGAAGTACTGGTAGGGGTTGTCGTAGACACGGCCCTGCTTGTCCACGCCGCGGGGGTCGGTGGCATACCACTTGGCCGTACCGGGGTCGGCCAGCAGCTTCTCGTAATAGGTCTTGGCGGTCTTGTACAACTCTTTCCAGTCGCTGCGGCGGCCGTAGAAGGCACCGTTGTTGTCGGTGCCGAGCTTGTCGAAGGTCAGCTTGTTACCCTCGCCGTCCACGTAGTCGAAACCGTTCATGCGGGTCTGGTAACCGGCAGCCTCGAGTGCCAGACGGCCGATCAAACCCTGCACGTAGGTCTTCGAGAAGTGGTTTTTGTTGGCGGCGGCAACCGAAGGCACCTTGCCCACGGGGTACATCAGCGGCTCGACACGGATCAGGTCGGCGATGCACTTGTCGTAGATGGCGTCGCGCGAGGTCAGACCCTCGGCGGCCACACCGTAGACCGAGTTGTAGGGCACGTCGCCGTAGTAGCGGATCATCTCGCGATAAGCCGTGGCACGCATGGCGATCACCTCACCGTACATCTGGCTCAAGGGCGAAGGCTCGGTGGCATTGGTGACGATCTCGGAGAAGTTCGAAGCCTTCTCCATCGCCGAGATGATGGCGTTGGACTGACCGATCACGGCGAAGCACTTGCTGTAGGCATTCGTACCGTCGTTCTTGTCGTAGTTGCCCAGAGGATAGCTGCCGGCGAAGGTGCCGTTCTGGTAGAAACTCTCGGGATAGTGGCGGCCCACCTGGTTGGAGAAGGCCTCGGGGTGGCGTTCGATATCCGAACCTGCGACATCGGCGGCATAGAACAGGCCGTCGCCGAAGACCGCGCCGTTGGCACAGTCGCGCCAGGTCTCGTAAACGCCGTCCAAAGCCGCTGCGGCCGTCTCCTCGTTACCGAAGACGAAGTCGGGCGTCACGCTCGACGGGGTTTCCGTTTCGAGGAAATCGCTGCACGAAGAGGCGAATACCATCCCCAAAACACCCAATATTATCTGAATCTTTTTCATAGAGTCGTTATTCTTACTGGTTGATTAGAAAGTGAGGTTGACACCGAACGTATAGGTGCGGGCCTTCGGATAGGCGTTGTAATCGTAGTTCGGGGTGGGGAAGCCGTCGACACCGCCGTTCTTGGTGTTCACGTCGGGATCCAGACCCGAGTAACCGGCCAGGCAGAAGAGGTTGCCGCCCGTGAAGTAGATGCGGGCGCGGCTGATACCGATCTTCTTGGTCCACTTCTGCGGCAGGGTGTAACCTAACGTCAGGGTGTTCAGGCGCAGATAGGAGGCATCCTCCAGGAAGTCGGACGACACGACACCGTACTCGCTGTAATACGACGGATAACGCGTGCCGGCATTGATCTCGCGGAGTTTGTCGGGCGTATCGGCCAGGGCCAGATCGCCGGCATTGTCCACATAGTAGTACTTCCAGGCGTCGGCCACGAAGCCCAGACGGTTCTGACCGAACGACGTATCCTTGTTACCGAACATCGAGTGAGCGGCGTTGGCGTTGTAGACCAGACCGCCGATCTGATAGGTGAAGTTGGCCGTCAGGTCGATGCCTTTCCACGAGGCGTTGAGCGTGAAACCGCCCGTGTGGTGGGCCTGCATATCGCCGATGATATCCACGTCGTCGACCGTCACCGTACCGCTGCCGTCCGTATCGGCATACTTCGGCATACCTGGGATAGCGAACTGACCCTCGGGACGTTTCATCGACTTCAGAAGGTCGGAGGCGAAGTTGACCACACCGGCGTCGATATCGGGCACGCCCTCACGCAGCACCCACTGGCCGTCGGTGAAGTCGAAGTCGTCGACCGTATAGAAGCCCTTGCTGATCATACCCTGCACAAGACCCACGGGCTGACCTGCGCGGATGATGTAATCCTTGGCGGGACGCTGCATCGACGAAGCCCAGCCCGAGCTGACGTCGGCGTCGACATCGGCACGGATCTCGTCGATCTTGTTCTTGTTGTAGTTATAGGTAACGTTCAGGCTCAGGTTGAAATCCTTCTTGCGCACCAGGTCGGCACCTATGGCCACCTCGACACCCTTGTTCGAAGTCTGGCCCACGTTGCGGTACTGGTAGCTGTAACCCGACGACGAGTTGGTCGGCACCTTCATCAGGATATCCTTCGTGGTGTTCCAGTAGACGTCGACGCTACCGCGGATGCGGTTCCGCAGGAAGCCGTAGTCGATACCCAGGTTGCGCGAAACGGAGGTCTCCCACTTCAGATCGGGATTGGGCTGCATATCGCCGGGCTTGTAGATCGGGGTCGTCACACCGTCGACCTGGATGGTGGCCGATTTCCACGTCTCGCGCCACAGCGAGGAGTCGATACCGTCGGAACCCGACGTACCGAACGACAGACGCAGCTTGAGGTTGTCCAGCCAGTCGGCATCCTTCAGGAAGGCCTCGTCCGACATACGCCATGCGAAGGCAGCGGCGGGGAAGTAACCCCAGCGGTTGTTGGGGGCGAACTTCGACGAACCGTCGGCGCGGAACGTGGCGGTGAAGAGGTAGCGGCCCAGCAGCGAGTAGTTGGCGCGGGCAAAGAACGAATTGGTGTGGTTGGGCATGCCGACCGAGGCCGAGAAGAGATCCTTCTGACCGCCCGTCATGTTCAGCATACCGAAGGCCTGATCCATCGTGAAGCCCTTCGGATAGCCCGTACCCTGGATTTCGCTCGAATTGGTCTTCGACGAGAGCAGCTCGTGACCCACGAGGATCGAGAGGCTGTGGTTGTCGCCCAGGCCCTTGACCTCATAGTTCAGGGTCGTGGCCCAGCGTACGCCGTAGCCGTCCTTGTTGGTCAGCTTGGCCGTGCTGTAGGCGTTGTCCGAAGCGGTCGTACCGGCATCCCAGTCGCGTGCTTTCGACCAGTTGCGGCTCAACGACAGCTCGCTTCGCGCGGTCAGACCGTCGATGATGTTCCACTGCAGGCCCGTCTTGGCGCGCAGGCGCTGCATCTCCATGATATAGGTGTAGTTGTCGATCTTCGACAGGGGATCCTGGCCGGGCTGCACGTTCGAGTCGCCCTGACCCAGACCGTTCGTGTACGAAGGATCGCCCAGCACGTTGTCGATCGGGTGGTAGGTGTAGGCCGAGGTCGCCATATCGAACTTGGCACCCTCCCAGCGGATGTCGGCATAACGGAAGTCGAAATCGACCTTCAGCTTCTTGCTGATCTGCGTGTCGAACTTGAAGTTGGCGTTCCAGCGGCGGTAACCCGACTTGATACGGATACCCTCGTCGTCGGTCAGGTTGACCGAAGCGTAGTAGTGGGTCTTGTCGGTGGCACCCGACAACGAAAGGTCGTGGTTGTGGGCACCGGCCGTACGCATCACGTCGTTGATCCAGTTGTGCGACTTCACACCGCGATAATCCTCTATGTGGTTGCCGTTGGCCGCACCCAGACCGTAATATTTGCCCACGCCCTCATAATAGCTCGAGCCGTAAGCCTTGGCATAGGACCAGGTACCCAGAACATAGTCGTAGGCGTCGAGAACATCCAGCACCTCGGGGTTGGTCTTCACCTGGTAGTAACCGTTGTAACGCACCGTCACCTTGCCGTCCAGACCCTTGCCGCCCTTGGTGGTGATCATGATCACACCGTTGGCACCGCGCGCACCGTAGATGGCCGTCGAAGCGGCATCCTTCAGCACGTCGATCGACTCGATGTTGTCGGCGGGGATATCGTCGATGCCGCTCACCTGCACACCGTCAACAATATACAGAGGCTCGTTGGACTGGGTGATCGAACCGCCGCCGCGTACGCGGATGGCCACCGAAGCACCCGGACGACCGTCCTGCGTGGTGATGCTGACACCGGGCAGCTGACCCTGCAGGGCCTCGGCCACGTTGGCCACGGGATAGGCGGCCAGTTTCTCGCCCGAAACCGATGCCACCGAACCGGTCAGATCGCGGCGTTTCACGGTACCGAAACCGATCACGACCACCTCGTCCAAAACCGAGTTGGCGGGGTTCATCTTGATGTTCAGGCTGTTACCCGCAACGACGACCGACTGGGTTTCGTAGCCCACAAACGAAAAAACCAACGTAGCGCCACGGCTTGCGTTGATCGAGAAACCACCGGCGATATCGGTCGTCGTACCGATCGTCGTACCTTCTACCGAAACCGCCACACCGATCATCGGCGCATTGGTTTCATCCACTACCGTACCTTTAACGGTAATGTTCTGAGGCTGAGCAGATTCCCCCCCCCTTGGCTCCGCCGAGACCGAGGAGGCAGTCGCTGCCAGCATCAGCACAGCCGCTGCGAAGAGACAACTGATTTGCATAAACTTTCTCATGCTGATACTTTTGGTTAGTTATTAAAATTTTTAGTAATTGGTTGTTTCCTGTTGTGTTTTACCGGAACAAGACGCTTTTAACGGGACAAAGTTACACAGCATCTCCGAGACTTGCAACTTTTTTTTTAATTTTTCATCGCACGCAACCGGATGTATCTTTGTCTGATATCCAATACTATACAAGAAAAACAGACTTTCAGAACAAAATCCGCACTATTCCGACCGTGCGGAGCCGCATTGCAAGCTCACGTGCGCGCAGAAGGCAACGGGCAACAGCCCGGCGACACAACCGCATTCCGCTGCAAAAGGTTCCGTTGCAACGGAACCTTTTGCCGGAGGTCTGACGGCGACAGGGGCTATTCAGGCCGTTTTATTGCGGGCGGGTTTGCTGCGGGTCTTCATTGCGGGAATTCCGTTGCAGCCGCCCCGCAACGGTTTTATCGAACGGCCCGACGCCAGATAATATAGTTCGTATTGCGGTGGAAACGGCGGGGCGGGGCGCTGTTGCCGAATTCGCCGCGCGTGCCGTCGCGGGCGACCCACCAGCCGTAGGAGTTGCTGCCCACCAGATAGATCGCCTCGTCGACCCCCAGATCGACCAGCGCCTGCGAGAAATCGTGAAAGGATTCGGGCGTCTCGCTCGACACCACGAGGATCTCGCCCCGACGGTCGCACAGTGCCCGGCGGATCGACTTGTTTTTGGGTTCGTTCTCGACCAAACGGCCCTGCTCGACCAGCGCATACTGACGGAAAAAGGAGCCGCCGCGCTCGGTGGCCTGCTCGAAAAGGGGCGAATTGTCGGCCACGCCGACCGTAATGCCGCCGTCGATAAGCGCGCAGTAACCGCGCTTCGAAAGTCCCCAGGCCAAAGGCCGGCCGTTCAGGACGCAGGCCCCGACGATACCGCCGTTGTCGGCCCGGATATCGGCCGCCTGCGCCACGAAGACGATCGTCGTGTCCGTACGGTCGAGCCTGCCCACATGCAGCGAGGGGGTGGCGTTGTGGGGGATAAAAACAGCCAGCGGGATGTCGTTGATCACCGTGTCGCGCCTTTCGGTGAAGCCCCGTGTCAGCGAGTCCGTCCGCTCGCGCGAGAGCGTCGTGGGCTGCGGCTCGGCGGGTATCTCTACGGGTACAGGTGCGGGATCGAACAGCGCCTTGCGGTTTTCATCGTCGGACTCCCCCCGGGCTTCGCCGCCCGGATACGAACACAGACCCCAGACAACGGCCAAAACAATCCCTGTCAAAACGGCGATCCCCACCGTCCGTCGCCATCGCCGTCGCCGGTCCCCGCCGTCGGGTTCCGCCTCCGCCGCGCTGCCGATCACACGGATCTCGTCGTCGCGAATATCGTCTTCCTCTCTCATGTTCACTGGCCCTCCCGGTCCAAAAGATCCTTCAACTGTTTGAGCGCCTCACGCGACGCGGTCAGCGTATGGCTGAACGAAGCCGCATCCGACAGCATCAGTTTTTGCTTCGGTACGTTGATGTAATAGATGAAGGAACGGTTAATAATCAAGCTCTTGCCCACGCGGATAAAGTTCGTGCGGTCGCTGGCGGTCAACTGTTTGTCGATCAACTGCGCGATCTGTCCCAGCTGCAGCGCCACCACACGCATTTCACTGTCGGCCTGCACCAACGTCGAGTAGTTGCCGTCCGAAGAGAAATAGACAATGCGGTCGGGTGCGATACGCACCAGATCCACAGCCGTCGATATGATCAAACACCGGTTCATCGTTCAGTTTTCCGATATGCAAATGTAAGAAAGTTTCGCCGCATGGTCAAGAATTTCGCCCGGCAATGTATGAAATCCCTCCCGGAGTGTATGAAACGGACCCCCGAAGGTCGAAACAACCGCCCGTACCGCCCGGCAGCCCGGCGAAATCGGCCCGGTCCCGCGCTCCCCGGCCATCCCGGACCGGTCGCTTTTCATCGGGATCCCGGCCTGCCGATATCCGCCGAAAGGCGGTTTGCCGCCAGGAGCAAGAAAACTCCGGTCCCGTCGACGCCATGCGACGGGACCGGAGATCCTGTCCTGCGGAGCGAACGCTGTCCGCCGCCCCTTTCCGGAGTTTACCTCAACGGCCGCTTAACGCCGGTCCCGGTCGGTACCGAAACGGATGGGATCGTCGTACTGCTCCTGCAGTTCGAAAAGACGCTGTTTCAGCTGTGCGGTAAGCTCCTCGGTACCCTCCTGGCCGTAGATGTTGTGCATCTCGGTGGGGTCGTTCTCGAGGTCATACAGCTCCCAGACGTCGATATCGTTGTAGAAGTGGATGAGCTTGTAGCGGTCGGTACGCACCCCGTAGTGGCGCTTGACCATATGCTCGGCCGGATACTCGTAGAAGTGATAATAGAGGGCGTCGCGCCAGTCGGCCGGCTTCTCGCCGCGCAGCAGCGGCACGATCGAACGGCCGTGGATGTCGGAGGGAACCTTCACGCCGGCCAGCTCCAGGAACGTCGGCGCATAGTCGATATTCTGCACCATCTCCGTGATGTCGCCGCGGCGGTCGAAGCCCTTGGGCAGACGCATCACCAGCGGCGTACGCATGGACTCCTCGTACATAAAACGCTTGTCGAACCAGCCGTGCTCGCCCATATAGAAGCCCTGGTCGGAGGCATAGACCACCAGCGTATTGTCCAGCAGGCCCCTCTGCTCCAGATAGTCCAGGACGCGGCCCACGTTGTCGTCCAACGACTTGACGGTCTTCATATAGTCGCGCATATAACGCTGGAACTTCCACTCGTACAGCTCCTTGCCCTTCAGCTTGCGGGCCCTGAAGTCGGCGATGATCGGTTCGTAGAACTTGTCCCACGCAGCCCGCTGCTCGGCGTTCATGCGGCCGACAAAGGCCTCGTAGGTGGTGCGAAGGCGCGACTCGTGTCCCGGATAGTACATCTTGAGGTCGTACACGAGGTCCATATCCTTGATGATCGACATCTCCTGCGCGGCGGCAGCGGGGCGGCCCTCGTAATCGTCGTAATAGTTATCGGGAAGGGGGAAGGTCTTGTCCTCATAGAGGGTCAGATTGCAAGTGTCGGACATCCAGTTGCGGTGAATGGCCTTGTGGTGGATCAGCAGACAGAAGGGTTTTTCGGCATCGCGGCCGTTCTCCATCCACTCCAGAGCGTCGTCGGTGATGAGATTGGTGATATAACCCTCGCGGCGCACCGTGTCGCCCGACTGCAGGATGAACCGCGGGTTGTAATAGTCGCCCTGTCCGGGGACGATCTCCCAATGGTCGAAGCCCGTAGGCAGGCTCTCCAGATGCCACTTGCCGACCAGCGCGGTCTGGTAGCCGGCCGCCTGCAGGAGTTTGGGGAAGGTCTGCTGCGAGCCGTCGAAGACGCAGGTGGAGTTGTCGTAGAACCCGTTGCCGCACGAGTGTTTGCCCGTAACCAGACAGGCGCGGCTGGGACCCGAGAGAGAGTTGGCCACGAAACTCTGCGTGAAACGCACGCCGTCACGGGCGATGCGGTCCAGGTTGGGGGTCTCCATGTAACGGGTGTCGTAACAACTCATCATCTGCGCCGTATGGTCGTCGGTCATGATGTAGACGATGTTCGGACGCGGCGCCTTGACGCCCTGCCCCTGACACCCGACGGCCAAAAGACCGGCCGTAGCCAGGCTGAAATTGCGGTAATTGAATGCTGACATAGGTTTTCGTTTTTTGTAAAGCCGAGCCGGACAACCACGCTCCCGCCCCGATTTTACCGGTTTATTATGCAAATATACGATTTTTTTTCATTTATTCCCCTGCCGCCCGTTGATTATTCACATTTTACACGCCGCTTACGCCGGCAACGCCGTCTCACGGCACCCGCATTCCGGCTATCGGCCGCGGAATCAGTCGTAAATACCGAACTCGCGGGCGGAGACGGCCAAAGCCACCACGCCGATACGGCAATCCGGAACGCTCTTCCGGAGGGTCTCGGCGCACGACAGCACCGTCTCGCCCGTGGTCAGCACATCGTCAACCAGCAGAATCGTACGTCCCGCCAGCCGCTCGGGCCGGCGCACCCGGAAGATCCCCGCGACATTCTCGCACCGGTTCCGCCGCGACATCATCGTCTGGCTCCTGTTGTTCACCCGCCGCACGACACTCCGGCGGTCGACCGGTATCCCCAGTTCCGCCGCCACCCCTTCAGCCAGATAATCCACCTGGTTATAGCTGCGGTGCAGTTGTTTGAGCGGGTGCAGCGGGATCGGAATCACCACATCGAATACCGCATACCGTCCGTCGGTCTGCGTTGCCAGCACCTCGCCCAACCAGTGTCCGCACTCCTCGGCCAGCTGCCACGCGCCGCCGTATTTGAAGCTGTGGATCAACTTGCGCCAGCCGCTTTGCCGGATGAAGAACAGCAGCGCCGAAGCCTCCACGAACGGCATGAATCCGCGCAGCCGGGCCGAGACCGGGTTTTCGTCCCGCAGCCAAAACTTGGTCAGCGGCGCATCGATCCGGCAGCGCATGCAGACAATCGGCACCCCTTCACCCAGCATCTCGCCGCAGACCGGACACCGCCGGGGCATCAGGAACGCCACAATATCGCCCCAAACGTCGGCCAGAAAGGAGAATCCGCGCCAAAACCTACCCGTAAAAATCTTCACGCCATACAGTTTTCAGTGTCACATATATACAAAGGTAATATTCTCCGGGGCATTTCGCAAATATACACACCGATTTTTACACGACTGCGCCCGTCCGGACAGGCCGGATCACCATCCCAAGGAGGACAGTCGCTGTCGTTTCCCGTTGTCGGTTCACGCCGTCAACCCCTTATTGTTCGGGTTCGCCCGCGCGGCTGGGCCAAATCATTGGCCCAAGGAGCGCAGTCGTATCAAACCAGAGTATCAAGACACTCCCGCCCGGGAAAACCAAATTAAATTCGTATCTTTGGCTTCGCCGAAGATACTCCGTCTCGGGAAAACAAAAAGAAATCAATTTCTGTTTTGTTTTCCTCTCGACTTTTCGTATCTTTGACCAAAATAAACTCACAACACAAGAACCCTCTTATGAAAAGAGCCCTACTCCTCCTTATGGCCTTGCCGGCACTCTGCGGCCGCGCACAGGAAAAGATCGCGCCGCATCTCGACTGCACGGCTACCTGCATCAACGGTCAGACCGAACGCACCGAACTGATCTTCTACCCGTCGCGCGAAACGGCACTCGTCGCTCCGTTCGAACAAAGCGACTATTACCAATCGCTCAACGGCGTCTGGAAATTCCTCTACGCCGATTCGGACAAGACACTGCCCGCCCGCGTGGAGTCGACCGACGCCGCACAGGCCGCCGCCTGGAGCGATATCCGCGTCCCGGGCAACTGGGAGGTGCAGGGTCACGGTACGGCCATCTATGTCAACCAGCCCTACGAGTTCTGCCCCGTCAATCCCAAGCCGCCCGTGCTGCCCGAGGCCAATCCCGTAGGCGTTTATCACCGCACCTTCGAGGTTCCCGAAGCGTGGAACGGCCGCGAGGTCTTCCTCAACCTGGCCGGGGCCAAATCGGGCGTCTACGTCTATGTCAACGGGCAAAGCGTCGGCTATTCGGAGGATTCGAAAGATGCCGTGCGCTTCAACATCACGCCCTACCTCCGGAAGGGAGGCAACGATCTGGTGCTGAAGATTTACCGCTGGTCGACCGGCTCCTATCTGGAATGTATGGATTTCTGGCGGATCAGCGGCATAGAGCGCGACGTCTATCTCTCGACCGAGCGGCAGAAGAGCTTCGATGTGCGCATCGCGCCCACGCTCGACGCCTCCTACCGCAACGGTCTTCTGACGCTTGCGGTCAACACCGAGGGCCGTCACGACTTCCGCTATGAACTGGTTGCGCCCGACCGTCAGGTGGTGGCCCGGGAGGAGGGTACGCTGACCGACAGCGGCCGATACAGCGCCGAAATCGCCGATGTCAAGAGCTGGTCGGCCGAGCAGCCGAATCTCTACACCCTGTTGATGTGCGTGGACGGCGACTGGACCCGCTTCAAGGTGGGTTTCCGCAGCATCGAGCTGAGTCGGCGCGACGACAACGGGCAGAGCGTGGGCGTGCTGCTGGTGAACGGCCAGCCCGTGAAGTTCAAGGGGGTCAACCTCCACGAACACGACCCCTACACGGGGCATTACGTGACGCGCGAGACGATCCTCAAGGACCTGGAGCTGATGCGCGCCTGCAACATCAACGCCATCCGCACCTGCCACTATCCGCAGCAGCGCCTCTTCTACGAATTGTGCGACAGCCTGGGATTCTACGTCTATTCGGAGTCCAACATCGAGTCCCACGGCATGGGCTATGGACTGAACCACACGTTAGGCAACACCCCCGTATGGTACGCGAAGCACCTCCAGCGCGTAAAAAACATGTATTACCGCACCGGCAACTACGCCTCGACGACGATTCTTTCGTTAGGCAACGAGGCGGGCAACGGCTACAACTTCTACCGCTGCTACGACGTGCTGACCGAGCTGGAGCGGGGCGGACTGCACCGTCCCGTCTGCTACGAGCGCGCCGAATGGGAGTGGAATACCGACATGATCGTGCCGCAGTATCCGGGTGCCGGGTGGTTCCGCTCGATCGGCGAGAAGGGTTGCGCACGGCCCGTCTGCCCCTCGGAGTATGCCCATGCGATGGGTAACTCGACCGGTTCGTTGGACCTGCAATGGGAGCCGATCTATCGGCATGTACACCTGCAGGGCGGCTTTATCTGGGACTGGGTGGACCAGGGTCTGGACAAGGTGAACGACAAAGGCCGTCACTTCTGGGCTTACGGCGGCGACTACGGCGTAAACACCCCGAGCGACAACAACTTCCTGTGCAACGGCGTGGTCAACCCCGACCGCGATCCGCACCCGGGTCATGCCGAAGTGGCCCACGTCTACCAGGATATCGCCGTCGAGCCGACCGGCACGCCGACCGAGTACACGGCCTGGAACCGCTTCTATTTCAACGACCTGACGGGTTACGAACTGCGCTGGACGCTGTTGCGCGACGGACGGGCGGCGAAGACGGGCGCACAACGGTTCACGACCGCGCCGCAGCACCGCGAGAAGTTCTCGCTGCCGCTTCCGAAGCTCCTTCCCGCGAGTGAATACCGGGTTACGTTCCAGTGGGTCTGCGTGGCCGACACCCCGCTGCGTCCTGCAGGCACCGTTGTCGCAAGCGACCAGTTTACGATTCAGGAGGGCCGGCCGACCCCCCGCGTGGCGGCCAAAGGCAAAGTCGGCGTAACCGTGCAGGAGGGGACGGTCACCCTGCGTTCGGCCAAGAGCGAAATGACGGTAGACACCCGGAAAGGGGTGATCACCTCGATCAAGGCGGCGGGTCGCGAACAGCTGACCGCCCCTGTACAGCCCTCGTTCTGGCGCGCCCCGACCGACAACGACTACGGCAACGGCCAGCCCCACCGTGCACAGATCTTCAAACAAAACGAACGTCAGTTTACCGCCACGGTGAAGACCCGGGAGATCGACGGCGGAGCCCAGGCGATTATCGACTACGCGCTCCCGAGCCAGAACCCCTGCACGCTCACCTGCACGATGACGGCCGACGGTGTGATCCTCTTCGACCTGGATTTCAAGGGCGTCGCGGCGGAAAAGCCGATCGACATCCCGCGCGTGGGCCTGAAGATGCAGCTGCCCGCCTCGGCCGACGCCTTCCGCTACTGCGGCCGCGGTCCGGCTGAAAACTATTGCGACCGTTTCACGGGTTCGCACCTGGGGATCTACAGCACGTCGGCCGAGGCCGAGTACTACCCCTACGTCCGTCCGCAGGAGTGCGGCCACCACACGGAATGCCGCTGGATGCAGATCGGTGACGTGACCTTTGTCGCCGCCGGCAAGGCGTTCGAATTCAACGCATTGCGGCAGACCACCGACGACCTGGATTCCGAAGAGTCGAAACACGACTACCAGTGGCCCAACCGCACGCCCGACGAGAAACACGACCCTGCCGAGGCGAAAAACCGCCTCCGCCGCCAGCACCACATCGACGACGTGGAGGCGGGCGATTTCGTGGAGCTGCACCTCGATGCCGCCATGTCGGGCATCGGCGGTTACGACAGCTGGGGATCGCATCCCGAGCCCGCGCGCACGCTCTGGAGCAACCGCGACTACCGCCTGCGCGTGGCGATGGTCCCCTCGCGCGACGCCGAGAAGGTCTCCCGAACCGATTACACCAAATAAAACCGCAGCGCAATGAACCTTAAACGTTTATCTATTGCATTAATTGCTTCGGGCACGTTGCTTTCCTGCTCCGTACCCGCCCCGAAACCCTATGGAGCACTGCCCACGCCGGCACAGGTCGAGTGGCAGAAGATGGAGACCAATATGTTCATCCACTTCGGTCCCAACACCTTCACGGGCGCCGAGTGGGGCGACGGTCAGGAACCGGCCGACATCTTCAACCCCACGGCCTTAGACTGCCGCCAGTGGGTGGCCGTGGCCAAAGCGGGCGGCATGAAGGGGGTGATCATCACCGCCAAACACCACGACGGTTTCTGTCTGTGGCCCAACCCCGTGAGCAAGCACACCGTGGCACAAAGCCCCTGGAAAGCGGGTAAGGGCGACATTCTGCGCGAACTGTCGGACGCCTGCCGCGAAGCGGGTCTCAAATTCGGCATCTATATCTCGCCCTGGGACCGCCACGACCCGCACTACGGCACCGATGCCTACAACGAAGTCTTCCGCCAGACCCTGGAACACGCCCTGACGAATTACGGCGAGGTCTTCGAGCAGTGGTTCGACGGCGCATGCGGCGAGGGTCCCAACGGCAAACGTCAGGTCTACGACTGGGATCTCTTCCACGCCGAAGTCTTCAGGCACCAGCCGAAGGCGGTGATTTTCAGCGATTCCGGTCCCGGATGCCGCTGGATCGGCAACGAGCGCGGTTATGCGGGCCGCACCTGCTGGTCGCGGCTGGACACCACCGGCTTCGCGCAGATCAAAAGCCAGGACACGCTCAACCGGGGCAACCGGTTAGGCGAGGCCTGGATCCCCGGCGAGGCGGATGTGTCGATCCGCCCGGGATGGTTCTACCGCAAATCCGAGGACAGTCAGGTCAAGTCGCTGGCCGAGCTGCTGAAGATCTACTACGCCAGCACGGGCCGCAACTCGTTGATGCTGCTTAACATACCGCCCGACGAACGCGGTTTGATCTGCTCCGTCGATTCGGCCCGCATGGTCGAGTTCCGCGCCGCCGTCGAAGCCCTCTACGCCGTCGACTACACCCAAGGGGCCGACATCGAGGCTTCGAACGTTCGCGGCGGAAGCACCCGCTATGCCGCCGAGAACCTTCTTTCGGAGGATTACGACAGCTATTGGGCGACGGACGACGAGATCACCTCGGCCACCGTCACCCTCCGCTTCCCCGAGCCGCGCACGTTCAACCGCGTGCTTGTGCAGGAGTATATCCCGCTGGGACAGCGCGTGGAGGCCTTCCACGTCGATTGGCAGGACGCCGAGGGCGCATGGCACGAGCTGGCCCGCGAAACGACCATCGGTTACAAACGCATCCTGCTCGTCGACCGCACGACGGCCCACGGTCTGCGTGTCGTGATCGATAAGTCGCTGGCCTGCCCCGTGCTGAACCGCGTGATGCTGTTGCAGGACGACGCCCTGATCGACGCCCCGACAGCCGAACGCAACAAACAGGGTGTCACGACCCTGCGTCTTGCAAGCGGCCGCGGCGAGATTCGTTACACGCTCGACGGTTCGGCGCCGACCCCCGCCTCGACGCTCTATACCGCTCCCCTCACGCTGACGGGACCGGCCGAGTTGCGCGCCATGGGTGTGGTCGACGGACGCCCGGGCGACATCCTGAACCTCTCGTACGACATCGCCCCCGTGCGCTTCGCCTCGATGCTCGACGACACGGCTTCGCAGACGATCGTCGACGGACTGTCGGACGACGGCGCCGATCCGCTGACCCGCGGTGCGATCTTCAGCGACAAGACCCCCGTAGCCATCGACCTGGGCGAGGTGCTGACGCTCAAAGGCTTCACCTATGAACCGCTGGCAGGCGGCCGCGAAGGGGTGATGGTGGAATACGACCTGGAGTTCTCGCTCGACAGCCGCCACTGGGTGACCGCCGCCGAGGGTGCCATGTTCAACAACATCGTCAACAACCCCATCCGTCAGATCGTACGCCTGCCGCAGCCCGTCAAGGCCCGATATATGCGCATCATCCCCCGCCGCACCAGCCGCGAAGGCCAATACGGCGTAGGCGAAGTAGGCGTGCTGACTAAATAAAATCTTGATACGACTGTCCTCCTTGGGCCCGTGGTCGGGCCCAGCCGGACGGGCG
>CAZHMX010000003.1:0-32370 GCA_964533725.1 uncultured Alistipes sp.
GGTTCGCCCGCGCGGCTGGGCCAAATCATTGGCCCAAGGAGCGCAGTCGCGTCAAACCAAAGTATCAAGACACTCCCGTTCGGCAAAGCAAAATGAATAGATTCATTTTGTTTTCCTCTCGACTTTTCGTATCTTTGCATAACGTTCGGAGAATGCCGACGTTACCAACACCTGAAACTGCAATGAAAAAACTGATCCTCTGCGGTGCGGCGGCCGGATTGCTCCTCGCCGCATGCGCCGAAAAAAAGATCGACCGGCAGGCCCTGGTCGGTCGCAACAACCCCGTGGTCGAACAAATCGACACCCTCGCATCGCTCTCGGTCGGCAACGGCGAATTCGCCTTTACGGTCGATGTCACCGGGCTCCAGACCTTCCCCGAAATCTACAAAAAGGGCGTACCCCTCGGAACGCAAAGCCAGTGGGGATGGCACGCATTCCCCAATCCCGACGCCCTCACCCACGACGAAACCCTCCGGGATTATGATTTCGGACACGGTCATACGGAGCCTTACGCGGTGGAATTCAAGGAGAAAGGACGTCAGCGCGATGCCGCGCAATGGTATCGGGCCAACCCCCACCGCCTGCATCTGGGAATGCTGGGATTCGAGGGACTGCAACCCGAGGAGGTGGGCGACATTCACCAAACGCTCGACCTGTGGCAGGGCGAGATCCGCTCCGAATTCACCGCCCGCGGCCAGCAGGTCGCGGTGAGGACCCTCTGCCATCCCGAGGAGGATCTGGTAGCGGCCGAGATCCGCTCGGCGGCGCGTCTGCCCATAGTTTTGCGCTTCCCCTACCCCACGGGCGGCCACTCGGACGACGCCTGCGACTGGTCGCAGGACGAAAAACAGACGTCGGAGATCGTCGCCGGGGAGGGCGGTCACACGCTGATCCGCCGCACGTTGGACGCTACGGTCTATTACGTGACGGTCGACCTGACGGATGCAACACTCGCACAGAGCGGACCTAACCGCTTCACCGTCACCCCGTCGGCCGATCGTTACACCGTCCGCACGGGCTTTTATGCCGCAGCGCCCGCAGGCGAGCGGCCCGGCTTCGAGGCGACGGCGCAGGCTTCGCACGAGGCATGGCGACGCTATTGGACCGACGGTGCGGCCGTCGACTTCAGCCGCTGCACCGATCCCCGCGCCGCCGAACTGGAGCGTCGCGTGGTGCTGTCGCAATATCTTTTGGGCATCCAGTGCGCGGGCAGCACCCCGCCGCAGGAGACGGGGCTGACGTACAACTCGTGGTTCGGGAAGTTCCACCTGGAGATGATCTGGTGGCACGAGGCGCAGTTTGCGCTCTGGGGACGCGAACAGCTGTTGGCCCGCACGCTCGAATGGTATGCCAAGGCCGAACCCATAGCCCGCGAGATCGCTGAACGTCAGGGGTTTGACGGCGTACGCTGGATGAAGATGACCGATCCGTCGGCCATGGAGGCCCCCTCGAAGGTAGGGTCGTTCCTCATCTGGCAGCAGCCCCACCTGATCTATCTGGCCGAGCTGGTCTACCGCGCCAAACCCTCGAAGGAGTTCCTCGGGCAATATTACGATCTGGTGCAGTCGACCGCCGAGTTTATGGCCTCGTTCGTGACCTATGACGCCGAACGCGACCGCTACTGTCTGCAGGGAATCATCCCCGCGCAGGAGACCCTCCGCGCCGCCGAGACCGTCAACCCGCCGTTCGAACTTTCGTACTGGCACTTCGCCCTCTCGGTCGCCCAGCAGTGGCGCGAGCGCATGGGCGACGCGCGCGTGGAGCTGTGGGACGCCATTCTGTCGAAACTCGCCCCCCTGACCTCGAAGGACGGACTCTATTTAGCCGCTGAAACGGCACCGCAAACCTATGAAGATGTGCGTTTTACGTCGGATCACATGGCCGTTCTGGGGGCTGTCGGCATTCTGCCCGAGTCGCCCCTGGCCGAGCGCGAAACGATGCACCGCACGTTCGACTGGATCTACGACAACTGGAACTGGGACAAGACCTGGGGCTGGGATTACCCGATGACGGCGATGAACGCCACCCGCATGGGCGAACCCGAAAAAGCCGTCAACGCCCTGATGATGGAGAAGCGCACGAACACCTATTTGGTGAACGGTCACAACTTCCAGGACGCCCGGCTGCGCTGTTATCTGCCCGGCAACGGCGGTCTGCTGACCACCGTGGCGCTGATGTGCGCGGGCTGGGACGGCTGCCGGGAGAAAAACCCGGGATTCCCGAAGGACGGCACGTGGGAAGTCCGCTGGGAAGGGTTGAAACCGATGCCTTAAAACGTTGTGGAGATGAGAGTTATCCTGTTGTCGCTGGTGTTCCTGGCCGGACTTCTGCCGGTGCGCGCGCAGAGCGTCAAACCGGCCGCCGTAAACGAGGATTATACGTTGAACCCGCCCGCCGCGGGGAGGCGCACGCTGCGTTACCGTCCCGCGGGTGCCGGAGTGGAGATCGTCGACGGCGAGCGGCGGTTCAACCGTGCGCTCTACGGCGCCCACACAGGGTTCCGGCTGGAGTGCAGCGACCGTCCCGAGTTCGGACTCTATCTGCCGCGGATGGGGGGCAACCTGCAATTCGCGATCGACTGCGACCACTGCCGGATGCGTTACGAGGCGGGGCGCGTGATCTACCGGCTGGACGACCGCATCGAGATCGAGGCGCAGGTGCTCCGGCAAAAGGAGGATGCCGCCCTGTGGCGGATCACCAACTGCGGCACGGAGACCGAGACCTTCGGGATCCGTTACGGCGGTCTGTCGGACCGGAAATTCTACCGCGAAGGCGACCTCGGGGTCGATGATCCCGAATGTTTCTCGTTCCGGAGCGAAGATTGCGCGGGGAACGTCTACCGAATCGACGGCAACCGCGTGCGGGTGGAGTACGGGCGCAACGAGCGGTCGGAACTTCGCCTGATCCTCCCCACCGACTCGGTCCGCCTGACCGGGCACCCCTCGCTGGAGGCCCATTGCACGTTAGGCGCGGGCGAAGTGCGCTATCTGGCCGTCTATCCCGCCGCATCGAAGCGGCCCGACGACTCGGAACAGACGCCGGCCGAATGGTTCGCGGAGGCCGAAGCCGAACGCGCACGGATCGCCGGCACGCTGGAAATAAAGACGCCCGACCCCTACATCACCCCCATCGGCGGCGCCCTCTCCGTAGCCGCCGACGGGCTTTGGAGCGGGAAGGCCTGGCTTCACGGAGCCGTCGGCTGGCGCACCCCCTACAGCGGGTGGCGCGGGGCCTACGTGGGCGATGCCATCGGCCGTCACGACCTGGCACGCATCCACTTCGACACCTATGCCGCCAACCAGATCACCGATATCGAACCCCGCTACCCCCACCCGCGCCAGGACTCGACACTCGGCCTTTCGCGAGCCGAAAAGCGCTGGGGCACACCGATGTACAGCACCGGTTACATCACCCGCCGCCCGGGCAAGCTGAACGAGATGTCGCACTACGACATGAACCTCTGCTACATCGACGAGCTGTTGCGCCACCTGCGGTGGACGGGCGACAAGGAGTATGCGCGCCGCATCTTCCCCGTCATCGAACGCCATCTGGCCTGGGAAAAACGCAACTTCGACCCCGACGGCGACCACCTCTACGACGCCTACTGCTGCATCTGGGCCAGCGACGCGCTCTATTATGCGGGCGGCGCGGTGACCCATGCGTCGGCCTATAACTACTACGCCCACCGCGAAGCCGCCGCCATCGCCGAGTTGATCGGAGCCGATCCCGCGCCCTATCGCGCCGAGGCGGAGGCCATCCTGGAGGCGCTCGACCGCACGCTCTGGATGGAGGAGCAGGGCCACTGGGCCGAACACCGCGACCGGATGGGACACCGCCGGCTCCACCCCGATGCCGCCCTGTGGACCATCTACCATGCCATCGATTCGGAGTGCGGCGACGCCTTTCAGTCCTATGCGGCGACACGTTACGTCGACCGGAAGATCCCCCGCATCGCCGTCCGCGCCGAGGGGCTGGACGACGAGGGGTATGCCGTGCCGTCGACCTCGCGGTGGAAGCCTTACTCGTGGAGTATCAACAATGTAGCCATCGCCGAGATCCTCCACACGGCGCTGGCCTACTGGCAGGCGGGACGCCCGGAGGAGGCCTTCCGGCTGATGAAGAGCACCGCGCTGGACAACATGTATCTGGGGGCCTCGCCGCTGAATTTCGGGCAAATCAGCTATTACGACGCCGCGCGGGGCGAGTGTTACCGCGATTTCGGCGACCCGATCGGCGTGTGGAGCCGCGCCTTGGTGGAGGGGCTTTACGGCATCCGGCCCGACGCCCTGCACGGACGGATGGAACTCCGGCCCGGATTCCCCGAGGCATGGAACGAGGCCGAAATATCGATGAGCGACGTAGCCTACGGGTTCCGCCGCGAAGGGTCGTGCGACACGTACGAGATCAGGCAATCGTTTGATACGCTGCAACATATATCGCTCGTAGTTCCCGCCCGCGGGGCCATCCGGCGGGTGACGGTCAACGGTCGGCGGGCCCGCTGGCACGTTGCGGAACCCTCGATCGACCGGGCGCGGATCGTCATCGACGCCGGGGCGCACGAGGCGACCGCCGTTCGGATCGTCTGGCAACCGCTGCCCGAGGCCCAGGCCACGGGGCGGGAACGGACCACAGGACCGACGCGGTTTGTCGAACTGAAGGCCGCGGGGTTGCGCTGGTGGCGCGCGGAGGCGCTGCCGGAACCCGAAACGGAGCGTCAACCCGCAGGTTTCGAGAACGTCGACCCGGAACGGTGCGAGCCGGTCGGGATGGATTTCAATGCCTCGGTGGGCGATATTTTCCGCAACCGTTATCTCTCGCCCCGCCCCCCGTGCACGACGTTGCAGATCCCCGCGCAGGGCATCGGCGAGTGGTGTCACCCCAAACAGACGGCCGAGATCGACGACAGCGGACTGCGCGCCGCCGTGGCCGGCGACGGTCTGCTGCACACCGCGACAGGCGTTCCGTTCCGCACGCCAAAAGAGGGACAAAACATCTATTACACAACGCTTTGGGACAACTATCCCGACCGCTGCCGGGTGCCGCTGTCGGGTCGCGCGTCGCACGCCTATCTGATGATGGCCGGGTCGACCAACCACATGCAGTACGGGGTGCCGAACGGCGAAGTGCGGATCCGTTATCGCACGGGCGAAGCCGAGACGCTGCAGCTCACAAACCCCGCGACGTGGGTTCCCGTCGAGCAGGATATCTATTACGACGAGGGGGCCTTCCGGCTTGAGGAGGGGACCACGCCGCCCTACCGGATCCACCTCGGTTCGGGCCGCGTGAGCCGCCGTCTGGGCGACGAGCTGGGAATCGACGGGGTCTACGGCCGGTTGATCGACGGCGGCGCGGGGATCCTCCTCGACATCGAACTCGACCCCGACCGCGAACTCGAAGCCCTGGAGTTAGAGACCCTCTCAAATGATGTGGTTATCGGATTGATGGCCATCACCTTACAACGAAATTGACGAGCTATGAAAAAATTTTTCGTCCTGTTATACTGCGTTTTTTCGGCCGTTTTTCCAGCCCTTGCCGGCGACGACGGAGGGACGAAAACCCCGAAACCGCGGCCCGAGACACGGCCCTACGTCCGCTGGTGGTGGCTCGGCAGCGCCGTGGACCGCGAAGGACTCGACTTCAACCTCTCGGAGTTTGCGCGCCAGGGGATCGGCGGCGTGGAGATCACCCCGATCTACGGCGTGCAGGGGAACGAAGCGAACGATCTGGACTACCTCTCGCCCGCGTGGATGGAGGCCTACCGCTACACCGTGGAGCGCGGTCGCGAACTGGGGATCCAGGTCGATATGAGCAACTGCACGGGCTGGCCCTTCGGCGGTCCGTGGGTGACGACCGACCAGAGCGCCGAAAAGTATATCCTCGAGGAGCTGACCCTCGAAGGCGGCCAGCGCATGGCAGAGCCGCTGCGCCCCGCCGACAAACGGCAGCGCGAGGTGGCCACGTTAGAGGCCCTGCAAGCCGTGTCGGAAGGCGGCGAACGGCTGGATCTCAAACCCTTGGTGCAGGCGGACGGGAGGTTAGACTGGACGGCGCCCGCGGGAAAATGGCGGCTCTACGCCCTCTATGCGGGCCGCACGTTCCAGAAGGTGAAGCGCGCGGCGCCGGGCGGTGCGGGTTACGTCGTGAACCACTACAACCGCACGGCTGTCGAACACTACCTCCGGCATTTCGACGAGGCCTTCGCCGCCTCGGGAGCGCCGTGGCCCGACACCTTTTTCAACGATTCGTTCGAGGTCTACAACGCCGACTGGGACCGGACGCTGCTCGCCGAATTCGAACGGCAGCACGGCTATCGGTTGCAGGATTTCCTGCCCGAATTCGCCGCCAAAGGGGCCGACGAACGCTCGGCCCGCATCGTCAGCGACTATCGCCGGACGCTGGCCGAGATGCTCTATCGCAACTTTACGTTGGTATGGCGCGACTGGGCCCACGGTCACGGCTGCCGGATCCGCAACCAGGCGCACGGTTCGCCCGGCAACATCTTCGACCTCTATGCGGCGGTCGATATCCCCGAATGCGAGTCCTACGGCCGCACGGAGTTCCGGATCCCGGGCCTCAGGGTCGACCCCGCCGCCAAACCCAGCGACTCCGACCCCGCGGTGCTGAAATTCGCCTCGTCGGCCGCCCACGTGACGGGCAAGCGGCTCACCTCGTGCGAGAGTCTGACCTGGCTCTCCGAACATTTCCGCACCTCGCTCGCCTGCTGCAAGCCCGAAATCGACCAGATCCTCGCCTCGGGCGTCAACCACGTCTATTTCCACGGCGCCCCCTATTCGCCGCGCGGCGCAGCCTTCCCGGGGTGGCTCTTCTATGCCTCGATCAACATGTCGCCGACCGCCCCCTTCTGGGAGGATGCCCCGGCGATGCTGGGCTATATCGAACGCTGTCAGTCGTTTCTGCAGGAGGGACGGCCGGACAACGACCTGCTGCTCTACATCCCGATGGAGGATATCAGCCACGACTACCACGAACGCAACCTGCTGCCGTTCGAGATCCACAAGATGGACCGGACGATGCCCGTGCTCAAACGGACAATGAACCGTCTGGTCCGCAGCGGTTTCGACGCCGACTATATCTCCGACCGGTATCTGGCCACGGCCACGGTCCGCGAAGGGCGGATCGTCACCGAGGGCGGCACGGCCTATCGCGCGCTGGTGCTGCCCCGCTGCCGGATGATCCCGGTGGAGACCCTGCGCCGGATCCTTGCGCTGGCCCGTGCCGGGGCGACGGTTGTCTTTATGGAGACGGTGCCCGACGACGTGGGAGGTTACGGCCGGCTGAAGGAGCGCCGCAAAGCCCTCGGCAAGCTGACGGCGACGCTGCCCGCGATGGATTTCTCGGCCGACGGGGGGAGCTGCTATCCGTTGGGCAAGGGGCGTTTGGTCGCCGCAAGCGGCGAGGAGCTGACCCGCGCGCTGGAACGTCACGTCTGCCGGCCGGAACGGCTGCCGTCGCTGGGCTGCCAGGCCGTACGCCGTGCGGATGAACGGGGCCGCCGCTATTTTGTCTCGCTGCTGGACGACCGGGCGATCGACGGATGGGTGACGCTTGCCACCCGGGCCGGGGAGGTGATCCTGACCGATCCGCTCACAGGCATCCGCGGCCGTGCCGCCATCCGGCCGGTCGAGGGGGCGGAGGCCACCGAGGTCTATCTCCAGCTGCAGCCCGGGCAGTCGGTTCTGATCGAGGCCCGCACGGCAGCCGGGCCGGCCGCTGCGTCCCGCGGAACCGTCGCCCGCGCGGCGGTCACGGAACATCCGGAGGCAGCGAAAGCCGCCGCGCCCTGGCGTTATGTGACCCGGCGGGGAGAACCGGTCGAGGGACGGGCATGGACCCTGTCGTTTCCGCACGCCGAGCCGGCCGTCGACACCCTCTTCACGCTGGAGGGGCCGCGTTCGTGGTGCGGTCTGACGCCCGAACTGGACCGTTTCTGCGGCACGGGGCGTTACACGGCCCTCTTCCGCGTCGAGGATCCCGCGGCGGCCGACGGCTGGTGGCTCGATCTGGGCGACGTGCGCGAATCGGCCTGCGTGCGGGTCAACGGCAACGAAGCGGGCACGGCGTGGTCGCTGCCCTTCGGTCTGGAGGTCGGGCAGTGGCTGACGGCGGGTGACAACCGCATCGAAATCGACGTCCGGAACCTGCCGGCCAACCGCATCGCCGACATGGACCGTCGGGGCATGCGCTGGCGGATCTTCAAGGACGCCAACATCGCGGGCGCCCTGACCAAAACCCTCGAAACCGGAGCGTGGGGCACCGAACCGTCGGGACTGAACTCCGCGGTGCGCCTCATCCCGCTGACCTGCGGCACCGAAACAACCGATAAATAATGAACCGATAAACACGATACGCCATGAAAAAACTGTTTTGCACCCTTTTGATCGCCCTCTTTGCCGCACCGGCCTTCGCGCAGGAGCTGCCGCCGCGCGCCGAGACCCTCAAGACGATGATCTGTGTGAACGACTACTTTATGAAAAAATTCGCCGACCCTACGGCCGTCATGCCCTACTGGTCCCGCAAAAAGGTCTACGAATCGAATATCTGGACGCGCGCCGTCTATTACGAAGGTCTGATGGCCCTCTATGCCGTCTATCCCGAGAACCGGTATTATGACTACGCCTGCCGCTGGGCCGATTTCCACCAGTGGGGAATGCGCCGCAACCAGACCGCGACCCGCAATGCCGACAACTATTGCTGTTCGCAGACCTATATCGACCTCTACGAGCTCTGTCCCGAACCGCACCGGCTGACCAAGACCCTGGCCTGCATGAACATGCTCCTCAACACCCCCCAGGTGGACGACTGGACCTGGATCGACGCCATACAGATGGGGATGCCCGTGCTCTCGAAGTTGGGACGCCTCAAGGGTGACGACCGCTATTTCGAGAAGGCGTGGGCGATGTATTCCTATGCCCGCAACACGCTGGCGGGGGGTCTGTTCAACCCGAAAGAGGGCCTCTGGTGGCGCGACAAGGATTTCGTGCCCCCCTACAAGGAGCCTAACGGCAAGAACTGTTACTGGTCGCGCGGCAACGGCTGGGTGGTGGCTGCGTTGGTGCGCGTATTGCAGGATCTGCCCCGCGATGCCGCCCACCGCGAGGTCTATGTCGGCGACCTGCAGGCAATGTGCAAGGCCCTGAAAAACTGCCAGCGCAAGGACGGATTCTGGAATGTGAGCCTCGCCGACGAAAACCACTTCGGCGGCAAGGAGACCTCGGGAACGGCGCTCTTCGTCTATGGCATGGCCTGGGGCATCAACAACGGCCTGCTGGACCGCAAGGAGTATCTGCCCGTGGTGCTGAAGGCCTGGAACGCCATGGTAACGGAGGCGGTGCACAAAAACGGCTTCCTGGGTTATGTCCAGGGCACGGGCAAGGAGCCCAAAGACGGTCAGCCCGTGGCCTACGACTCGGTGCCCGATTTCGAGGATTACGGCACGGGGTGTTTCCTGCTGGCCGGATCGGAAGTATATAAATTACAGTAATTCAACACGATAAAAGATGACAGGGAAGACCTTTTTCGGCCGGACGGTCGCGTTGCTGCTCGCTGCGGCGATCTCCTGGACGGCGCAGGCCCAACAGCCCCACCCCGAACGCATCTATCTCTCGGGGCAGGGACCGGGCGACGCGGTCATGTGGGAGTTCCGCTGCTCGAAGGGGCAGCAAAGCGGCGCGTGGCACCCGATCGCAGTGCCCTGCAACTGGGAACTGCAAGGATTCGGCGACTACACCTACGGCCGCTGGTACACCGTCAAGGGGGCCAGTCCGAGCGACGAAGAGGGTCACTACCGCCGCCGGTTCGACGCACCGAAGGCCTGGCGCGGGCAACGGATCCAGCTGTGGTTCGACGGCGTGATGACCGACACCGAAGTGCGGGTCAACGGTCGCACGGCGGGCGAGGTGCACCGCGGCGGGTTCTACCGGTTCAGTTACGATATCACCGACCTGGTACGGCTCGGCGGAAACAACCTGCTGGAGGTCAAGGTGGCCAAACACTCGGCCAACCGATCGGTCAACGCCGCCGAACGCAAAGCCGACTGGTGGCTCTACGGCGGGATCTACCGGCCCGTGTGGTTGGAGGTCGTGCCCCCGACCCATATCGACCATTTCCAGCTGGCGGCCGAGGCCGACGGAAGGGTGCGGCTCCTGGTGGCGACGGAGGGCGCGTGCGACGGCTACCGCTGCCGGCTCTCGTTGCGCGACCTCAGGGAGGGAGAACCCTTGCGGACCGCGGAGGGAGCGGAGTGGATCGACTTCCCGCTCGACCCTGCGGCCGGGGAGACCCTTTCGGAGAGCCGCTGGCAGGCACCCGGGCTGTGGACGCCCGAGAGTCCCCGCCTCTACACGGCACGGATCGAATTGCGCGACCCGACCGGGCGCACGGTGCAGCAACGCGAAGTGCGTACGGGATTCCGCACCGTGGAGTTCCGGCCCCGGGACGGGATCTATCTAAATGGCACACGTCTGATTCTCAAGGGAATAAACCGTCACTCGTTCTCGGTCGGCGGCGGCCGCGCGACCGACCCCGCCATGAGCCGCGAAGATGCCCTGCTGATCCGCGCGATGAACATGAACGCCGTGCGGTCGCACTATCCGCCCGACGAACACTTCCTCGATATGTGCGACTCGTTGGGGCTGCTCTATGTCGACGAGCTGGCCGGATGGCACGATGCCTACGACACGCAGACGGGGGCACGCCTGGTGCGCGAGATGATCCGCCGCGACGTGAACCACCCCTCGGTCATCCTCTGGTCGAACGGCAACGAGGGCGGATGGAACCCCAAAACCGACCCGCTGTTTGCCCGCTACGACACGCTGCAGAAGCGTCATACGATCCATCCGTGGGCCGATTTCGACGATCTGGACACCCACCACTACCCTGCCTATCTGACGGGTGTGGGGCGTTTCGTGAACGGTTACCGCGTCTTCATGCCCACCGAATTCATGCACGCGCTCTACGACGAGGGCGGCGGCGCCGGGCTGCGCAATTTCTGGGACCGCTGGCTCACCTCGCCCCTCTTTGCGGGCGGCTTCATCTGGGCCTTCTGCGACGAGGCGCCGAGGCGCACCGACCGCGGCGGAATCCTCGACTCGGAGGGGTCGCTGGCCCCCGACGGCGTCGTGGGACCCCGGCGCGAAAAGGAGGGGAGTTTTTACGCGATCCGCGAGGAGTGGTCGCCCGTACGGCTGCCGCGGATGTGGATCACACCCCGTTTCGACGGCCGTTTTCTGGTCAAGAACGAATATCTCTACACCCGCCTCGCCGACTGCCGCATGGACTACACGGTGCGTCGCGTCCCCTCGCCCGCGGCGGCCGACACCGCAAGCCGCGTGGTGGCCCGGGGTCCGGTGACCCTGCCCGACGCCCTGCCCGGCGAGAGCCGCATGGCCCGCATGGAGGTGCCCGCGAACTTCTTCGACGGGGATGTGCTGGAGCTGGAGGCCTTCGGTCCCGACGGCCGTTCGCTCTGCACGTGGAGTTTCCCGATACGACCCGCCCGCGACTATCACGCCCGCGAACAGACCGCAGCCCGAACGGCCGGCAAAACAGACCGCAAAACAGACGACAGAACGGCCGGAACGCCCCGCGCCGAGGCACGTGAGGGAGAGATACGGCTCTCGGGCGGCGGGGTGTGCGTGAGCTTCGACGCCGCGACAGGGTTGCTGCGACGCATCGTGCGCGAGGACGGGACCATCGTTCCGTTGAGCGACGGGCCTGTGGCCGTGGGGATGAAGATGCGCTATCTGCCCGACAAGAGTACGTTGCGCGACACCGGGACGGAGGCCGTCTACTGCGCCCGCTATCTGGGCGGCGCGGACTCGATCGTGTGGCGGCTGACGGACGACGGAGCGCTGGAGATGCGGGCGCTGCTGCTCAACCGCGGTTCGGGCGGCCGCGGCTTCGACGACGCCGTGACGGAAAACCGGATCTTCAACCTCGGGCTGACTTTCTCCTATCCCGAGAGCGCCTGCACGGGGATGCGCTGGTTAGGCTGCGGACCCTACCGCGTGTGGAAAAACCGGCTGGCCGGGGCCCGTTTCGGCCTGTGGCACAAGGCGTGGAACGACACGGTGACCGGCGCGGAGTTCGAGTCGATGGTCTATCCCGAATTCAAGGGCTATCACGCCAACCTCTATTGGGCGACACTGGAGAATCCCGTCGCGCCGCTGACCCTCAACGCCCTCTCCGACGGGATCTACCTGCGGCTCTTCACACCGCGCGAGCCGGCGGCGTCCGAGACCCGTTCGCTGCCCCCGTTCCCCGCGGGCGACCTCTCGTTCCTGCTCGAGATCCCCGCCATCCACTCCTTCAAACCCGTCGAACAGCAAGGACCCGACAGCCAGCCCGGCAACATCCGCATCAAACAGGGCGACGAAGGGCTGCATATCGACGTGAGGTTCGACCTGGGGGCGGGACGCTGACGCCGCGTCTTGTCCGTTTGGAAAAAAGGCGTTACCTTTGCGCTACCGAAACAACCGGAACAACCGAAATCAACTGTAAACGACCGAAAAACAACCCGCGACCATGAAACATCTGCTGCCGGTTCTGACCGCCCTTTTTATCGGAATGCCGATCCTTCGCGCACAATATCCGACCATCCCCGACTCGGTCCGCCTGCGGGGCGAACGCATCCAGCGGCAAATCGACGCGCGGCGCGACAGCATCTGGCGACAGGTGCTTCCCGTCGTCATGGCCGAGGACCGCGCGGGCCGCATCTACCGCCCGGGGGCACAACACCCCGACGACCTGCTCCAAAGCCGGATCCCCGCATTCCCGGGGGCCGAGGGGGGCGGCATGTACACGGCGGGCGGACGCGGCGGACGGGTGATCGTCGTCCGGAACCTGGAGGATTCGGGCGAGGGTTCGTTCCGCTGGGCCGTGGAGCAGGGCGGCGCGCGGATCGTGGTCTTCAACGTGGCGGGGGTGATCCGGCTCAAGACCCCCGTCGATATCGAGGCCCCCTACCTGACGATCGCAGGGCAGACCGCCCCGGGCGACGGGGTCTGCATCACGGGCGAAAGCGTCCACATCAACACCCACGACGTGATCATCCGCTACATGCGCTTCCGCCGGGGCGCGCGGGATGTGGCCTTCCGCGACGACGCACTGGGCGGCAACGCCGTGGGCAACATCATCATCGACCACTGTTCGGGCAGCTGGGGATTGGACGAGGTGATGTCGATCTACCGCCACGTCTACGAACGCGATTCGGTGACGGGCAAGGGAAAGAAGCTGCCGACGGTGAACATCACCATCCAGAACAGCATCTTCTCGGAGGCCTTAGACACCTACAACCACGCCTTCGGGGCCACGATCGGCGGCGAAAACAACCTCTTCGCGCGCAACCTCTTCGCCTCGAACATCAGCCGCAACTGTTCGGTCGGGATGGGTCGCGTCTTCAACTTCGTCAACAACGTCGTCTTCAACTGGTGGAACCGCACGGTCGACGGCGGCGGACGCGAGCTGTGTCTGAACGCCATCGGCAACTATTACAAACCCGGTCCCGTGACCCCCGCCGCGAAACCGGTCGGCTGCCGGATCGCCAAACTCGAGGGGCGTGACGGCCACTACGGCTGCGCCTACGTCGAGGGCAACATCGTCGAGGGCAACGCGCGCGTGACGGCCGACAACTGGGACGGCGGCGTGCAGCTCGACGACGGCCGGGCCGGCGACCATCTGCCGGCAATCCGCCGCGATACCCCCTTCGAAATGCCCTACGCCACCATCATGACGGCCGACGAGGCCTACCGTTTCGTGCTCGAACAGGCCGGGGCGACCCTTCCGCGGCGCGATGCCGTCGACCGGCGCATCGTCCGCACGGTCCGCACGGGCGAGGCCGAATACGCCGCCGATGCCGCCCTTTACGAGGGCAACGACTATGTGAAACGCCGTCTGCCCGCCGACTCCTACAAACAGGGCATCATCACCGACATCCGTCAGGTGGGCGGTCTTCCCGAGTACCGCGGCGAACCCTATACCGACAGCGACAACGACGGCATGCCCGACGAGTGGGAGCTGCGTTACGGACTCAACCCCCACGACGCCGCCGATGCCGTGCTCGACTGCAACGGCGACGGTTACACCAATATCGAAAAGTATATCAACGGCATGGACCCCACGCAGCGCATCGACTGGCGCGATCTGCGAAACAACCGCGACACCACCTGCGAGGCGCCCGGACCGTTCCACCGATAAGCCCGCACCGCCGCCGATGAACCGTTCCGCCACCCTCCTGCTCTCCGCCCTGACGCTGCTGCTTGCGGCCTGCGCCCCGCAACGGAGCATCTATCTCTCGACCTCGTTCCGCGAACCGGCCGACGAAGGGTTGCGCTACATCTACAGCCGCGACGGCTACCGCTACGAACCGTTAGGCGAGGTATGGCTGAAGCCCGAGGTGGGGACACAGCGGGTGATGCGCGACCCGTCCCTCATCGAGGGTCCCGACGGCACGTTCCATTTAGTGTGGACCTCGAGCTGGCGCGACGATTACGGAATCGGCTATGCGCGCTCCAAAGACCTCATCCACTGGACGGAACAGCGCCATATCGAGCTGATGCGGGAGTACGACACGGCGACCCGCAATGTCTGGGCGCCCGAACTCTTCTACGACCGCGAACGCCGCGAGTTCGTCATCGCCTGGGCGTCGGCCATCGAGGGGCGTTTCGACTCCTCGCAGCGGCAATACTGCGCCACGACACGCGACTTCCGCCGTTTCTCGCCGCCCGAGATCTTCTACGACCCGGGCTACAACTCGATCGACGGTGCGGTGATGCAGCGCGGCGAGGGCGATTACGTGCTGGCCGTCAAGGACAACCGCAAACCCGGCCACAGCAACATCCACGTCGCCTTCGGCCCCACGCCGCGCGGACCGTGGAGCCGCGAGAGCGAACCCTTCACCCCCGAATGGGCCGAGGGTCCGACCTGGGCCCGCGTGGGCGAGGAGTGGCTGATCCTCTTCGACCTCTATCGCCAGCACCGTTTCGGAGCCGTCAAAACGCGTGATTTCAAGACCTTCACGGACGTCACCGGGGAGATCCGCATCCCCCGGGGCCACAAGCACGGCACGATCCTCATGATCACCCCGCGGCGTCTGCGCGCCCTCCAAAGAGCCGCCCGGCACCATGCGCCCCCTCCCGCCGCCGAACCGCCGCAGCCGAACCGCTGACCGGCAATGCCGACGACCCGACAACGCATACCCACCATACCCACCGACAGAAACAACCGACCCGCCAACTGCACAACGACCCGCCAACCGCACAACCATGAACCGAATATCGATCCTCCTGCTGCTCCTCCTCCCGACCGCCGCGACCCCGACGGCCGCAACGGCGCAGCAACGCATCTTCTACAGCGGCACGGAACTCTCCGACCCCAATTTCCACGACGGACGACTCATCCCCGTCATCGGCGCGCACAACATCCAGGTGATGCGGGCCAACCGCGCCCGCGTGGACGAGTCGGACGGCTTCGGCTGGACCTACAACCACCAGTCGATGCTCGCCTACTGGCGCGGCAAATTCTACTACGAATACCTCTCCGACCCGCGCAGCGAACACGTCTTCCCCTCGCACAGCTATCTGATGACCTCCGAAGACGGCTACCGCTGGAGCTTTCCGCAGGTCCTCTTTCCCGCCTACAAGGTGCCCGACGGCACGGTGAAGCGGGACAAGGAGGGCCGGGAGCTGCCCCCCGCCGCGGATGCCTATGCCGTGATGCACCAGCGGATGTGTTTCCACGTGGCGCAGGACGGCCGGCTGCTGGCAATGGGTTATTACGGGATCTGTCTGGGCCCGAAAGATTCGCCCGTGGACGGCAACGGCATCGGGCGCGTGGTGCGCGAGATCTACGGCGACGGGAGCTTCGGACCGATCTATTTCATCCGTTACAACCACGGTTTCGACGAGAAAAACACCGACTACCCCTTCTATACGCGTTCGAAGGACAAAGGCTTCGTGCGCGCCTGCGAGGAGGTGCTCCGCGACCCCTTGCGCACCAACCAGTGGGCCGAGGAGCAGGACCGCGGCGACGAACTCGTCACCACCCCCAAAGTGGCGCAGGCCATGAGCTACTACCACCTGCCGGACGGCCGCGTGGTGGGTCTCTGGAAACATGCGCTGACGGCCATAAGCGCCGACGAAGGCCGCACCTGGGACGGCGTGCAGGAACGGGCGCGCGGATTCGTCAACAGCAACGCCAAAATCTGGGGACAGCGCCTCTCGGACGGCACCTACGCCACGGTCTACAACCCCGCGGAGTTCCGCTGGCCGTTAGCCCTCTCGCTGAGCGAGGACGGCATCGAATACAAGACCCTGAACGTCATCCACGGCGAGATCAGCCCGATGCGTTACGGCGGCCACTACAAATCCTACGGACCGCAATACGTCCGCGGCATCGTCGAGGGCAACGGCACACCCCCCGACGGCGCCCTGTGGGTGGCTTACAGCGTCAACAAGGAGGATATGTGGATCACACGCGTGCCCGTACCCGTGCGGAGCGTCGCCACGGCCTACCCCGACGACGATTTCAGCCGCTACGGCCATCTGTCCGAGATGGAGGAGTGGAACATCTACTCGCCGCGCTGGGCCCCCGTGTCGCTGACCCGCGGGGAGGGGTGCTGCCGGCTGACCCTCGCCGACCGGGATCCCTACGATTATGCCAAGGTCGAACGCGTGATCCCCGCCACGCGCGAGCTGACTTTCGAGGCGGTCCTCCGGCCCGAGCAGTCCGCGCACGGCCGGCTGCGGATCGAGTTCAAGAACGCCCGCGGCCTTACGTGCGCACAGGTGGAGTTGACCGACGCGGGAACGATCCAAAGCAAAGGGGGTTACCGCTACGGCACCGTGGGGCATTATGAAGCGGGCAAGGAGCTGAAGATCAAGATCGAAATATCGGTCGCCAACCGCACCTCGACCGTCACGGTCAACGGCGGCAAACCCGCGCGGCGGATGCTCTTCGCCCCCGTGGAGGCCGTCTCGCGCATCGCCCTCTGCACGGGTGAGACCCGCCGCTTCCCCGACGTCGACACCCCGACCGACCCCGACAACGACCTGCCGCAGCCGAACGACCCCTGCCGCGAAGCCCGCTATCACGTGAGCCTGTTCCGCGCCTACCCCACCCCCACGGCCGGGGAGGAGAGCGGCCGGGAAGCCGCCGACGAAGGGGTCGCCGCCCTGCTGCGGGCCGAGGATTACCGCCATTTCGTCGACCGGTTCGATGCGATGGAGGAGGAAAATATCGCGCAGGCCGTCCCGAATGCCGACGCCTGGGCGTGGATGAAGCGCAACATTCCCCTGTTCGACGCCCCGGACCACGATTTCGCGGAGTTGTACTATTACCGCTGGTGGACGCTGCGCAAACACCAGAAAAAGACCCCCGCAGGCTATGCCATGACCGAGTTTCTGGTGCCGCGGAGCTATGCCGACCGCTACAATCTGATCGCCTGCGCCGCGGGGCACCACATCTACGAAAGCCGCTGGCTGCACGACCGCCGGTATCCGAACCAGATCATCCACACGTGGCTACGCGGCAACGAAGGGCGTCCGATGGAGAAGCTCATGAATTTCAGCTCGTGGATTCCCGATGCCGTGTGGGCCAAATACACGGTCGACGGCGACCGGGACTATGCGGTCGACCTGTTCGACGACCTGGAGGCCCACTATGCGGCCTGGGAGTCGACCCACCGGCTGGCGAACGGACTCTATTGGCAGGAGGATGTGCGCGACGGAATGGAGGAGTCGATCAGCGGCGGACGCAAAAAACAGTACGCGCGGCCGTCGATCAACAGCTATATGTACGGCAATGCGGTGGCTTTGAGCCGTCTGGCGCTGTTGGCGGGGCGTCCCGAAGCCGCCGAACGCTACCGCGCCAGGGCTGACGAGCTGCGGCAGGCGGTCGAGTCGAAACTCTGGAACGAGGAGCAACAGTTCTTCGAGACCCTGCGCGGCGAGGAGCCGGCGGGCGTCCGTGAGGCTATCGGATTCATTCCCTGGTATTTCCACCTGCCCTCCTCAAGCCGTTTCGAGGTGGCCTGGGCCCAGCTCAACGACGAAAAGGGATTCAGGGCCCCCGCAGGAATCACCACGGCCGAGCGCCGTCATCCCGAATTCCGGTCGCACGGCACGGGACGCTGCGAGTGGGACGGAGCCGTCTGGCCCTTTGCTACGGCACAGACCCTCACAGCGTTGGCCAACTATCTGTGCGACAGCGAAAACCCCGCGGTCACCCGCGCCGACTATTTCCGGGAGCTGAAGAAATATGTCGAATCGCAGCACCACCGCGGCCGTCCCTACATCGGCGAATATCTGGACGAGGTGACGGGCTATTGGCTGATGGGCGACCGGGAACGCAGCCGGTATTACAACCATTCGACGTTCAACGATCTGATTATCACCGGGCTGTGCGGTCTGCGCCCCTCGGACGGCGAAAAGGTGAGGATCGATCCGCTGCTGCCCGACGGGGTGTGGCCGTGGTTCTGTTTAGACGGGGTCGTCTATCACGGCCACCGGCTGACGATCCTTTGGGACCGGGACGGGCAGCACTATCGTCAGGGGCGCGGGCTGGCGCTCTGGGTTGACGGCCGGTGCGTCGCGCGCCGTCCGGACCTCGGCCCGCTGGAGGCCGCCGCAGAGGCAGGTATTTCAAAAGAACAGAATAAAACAACCTATTGACTATGAAAAAGATATTTCTTGTTATCACGACTGTTTTCTCGCTCGGCATTTTGAGCCTCGCGGCGCAGAACCGCACCGGGGCCACCGAGGAGGACAACCGCTCCTCGCAGCGCACCACCACCGAAAAGGTCCGCTACCAGCCCTGGAGCAACGGACCCCTGGAGGTCAGCCCCGAAGGCCGCTATCTGCGGCATACGAACGGCACGCCCTTCTTCTGGATGGGCGACACGGGCTGGCTGCTGCCCCAGAAGATGACGCGCGAAAGCGCCGACTATTATCTCGACAAGTGTGCCGACGCGGGGTTCAACGTGATCCAGGTGCAGACCGTCTGCGGCGTGCCCTGCCTGAATGCCTACGGCGAGTCCTCGCACCCTGACGGTTACGACTTCTCGCAGGTCGACGCCGCGGGACACAACGGCTACTGGCCCCACCTCGACTATATCGTCAGGGAGGCCGGGCGGCGCGGAATCTATATCGGCATGGTCTGCATCTGGGGCGGATTGGTCAAGCGCGGCGCCATGAACGTCGATGAGGCCGAACGTTACGGCCGGTTCCTGGCCGAGCGTTACAAGGATGAGCCCAACATCGTGTGGATCATCGGCGGCGACATCCGCGGCGACGTGAAACCCGAGGTGTGGGAGACGCTGGCCCGCACGATCAAATCGATCGACAAAAACCACCTGATGACCTTCCACCCCTTCGGGCGGAGCATCTCGGCGCTGTGGTTCCACGAAGCCGAGTGGCTGGATTTCAACATGTTCCAGAGCGGTCACCGCCGTTACGGGCAGAAGAAGACCCCCGACGAGGTCTATCCCGTGGTGGGTTCCTACGAGGAGGAGGACAACTGGCGCTATGCCGAGAAGGCGCTCTCGTTCCGGCCGCTGAAACCCTGCGTCGACGGCGAGCCGAGCTACGAACATATCCCGCAGGGGCTGCACGACGGATCGAAAGGGTTCTGGACCGCAAACGACGTGCGCCGTTACGCCTGGTGGTCGGTCTTCGCCGGTTCGATGGGCCACACCTACGGCCACAACGCCATCATGCAGTTCCGCCGGCCGGGCGACGGCGCGGCCTACGACGCCTACCAATACTGGTTCGAGGCGGTAGAAGATGACGGCTTCAACCAGATGAAACACCTGAAAAACCTGATGCTCTCGCTGCCCTATTTCGAGCGTGTGCCCGACCAGTCGGTCCTTCTGAACAACGACGGCGTGCGCTACGACCGCACCGTCGCCACCCGCGGACGCGACTACATCCTGGCCTACACCTACACGGCGGCCCCCGTGACGGTCGACCTCACGAAGATCTCGGGCAAGCGGAAGAACATTTGGTGGTATGTGCCCGCCAACGGCCGTCTGGAATATGTCGGGGAGCTGGAGAACGGCGTGCACACGTTGCGCTGCGACTGCGCCTACGGCTCGGGCAACGACCGCGTGCTGATCGCCATCGACGCCGAAAAGACCTATCTGCAAAAGGAGCAGACGACCGTCGAAAATCCCGAATCGACCCGTTAATATCCGGCAGAACCATGAAAAAGAGCCTCTTTTTGCGGGTGCTCGCGGCGTTTGCGGCGCTCGTCGCCTCCGTCGCCACGGCACAGCCGGCCGCGTCGGTGCGGCCGGAACAACCGGGACGGCCGGAGGGCGTGACGGTGGGCCTGCTGCGGGTCGAGGGGATGGAGAATCCGATGGGGGTCGAGGTGCCGGCGCCGCGGATGAGCTGGCAATGCCGGGCCGAGGGTCGCGGCGTCCGGCAGACCGCCTATCACATTCGCGTCAGCTCGACCGCCGAGCGTGCCGACGGCGGCGTGGGTGACCTGTGGGATTCGGGCAAGGTGTTGTCGGACAACAGTCTGGGCGTTCCCTACGGCGGTGCTGCCATTCCGCAGAATACGCGCGTATGGTGGCGCGTGAAGATCTACACCAACGCGGGCGAAAGCGAGTGGAGCGAGGCCCGCACCTGGACCACGGGGCTGCGGTCGTTCAAGGCCTGGAACGCCCAGTGGATCGGCAAGGATTCGCCCGCCGAGCGCGACACCACCGCCCACCGGCTGTCGGCCCGCTATCTGCGCACCGAATTCGAGGCACGGGCGGGGATCGTGCGCGCCACGGCCTACATCTCGGGGCTGGGGTGGTACGAGCTCCACATGAACGGGCAGCGGATCGGCGACCAGGTCCTCGCCCCCTCGCCCACCGACTACCGTCAGTCGCAGCATTACAACGTCTTCGACGTCACCGGGGCCCTGCGCACGGGACAGAATGCCGTGGGCGTGGTGCTGGGCAACGGCCGGTACTTCGCCCTGCGGCAGGAGAAACCCTACAAAAACAATACGTTCGGCTATCCCAAGCTGCTCTTCACGCTGATCCTCGAGTATGCCGACGGCCGGCGCCAGCAGGTCAGCTCCAACGCCAAGAGCTGGATGCTGACCGACGACGGACCCATCGGCGCCAACAACGAATACGACGGCGAGGAGTACGACGCCCGCAAGGAGATGGCGGGATGGACCGAGGCGGGATTCGACCCGAAAGGGTGGCAGCCAGCCGAACGGGTGGCCATCCCTGTGGGTACACTGCGCAGTCAGACCCATCCGCTGCAAAAGGTCATGAAGCGGATCCGGCCCCGTTCGGTCCGGCGGCAAGGCGACCGCTGGATCCTCGACATGGGACAGAATATGGCGGGATGGATCGCCATGCGCGTGAAGGGCGAACGGGGGACCGAGGTGCGGCTGCGTTTTGCCGAGACCCTGCGCCCCGACGGCGAACTCGCGACGGCCAACCTGCGCAACGCGCGCGCCACCGACACCTACATCCTGAAGGGGGATCCCGACGGCGAGCTGTGGCGGCCGGCCTTCACCTTCCACGGCTTCCGTTATGTGGAGGTCTCGGGCTATCCGGGCGAGCCGACCGCGGAGGATTTTACGGGCGAGATCGTCTATGACGATCTGCGGACCGTCGGCTCCTTCCGCTCGTCGGACACCACCCTCAACCGCGTGGTGGAGAATACGTGGCGGGGTATCGTCAGCAACTACAAGGGGATGCCGGTCGACTGTCCGCAGCGCAACGAGCGGCAGCCCTGGTTAGGCGACCACGTGGAGAGCGCCGTGAGCGAGTCGTTCCTCATGGAAAACCGGCTCCTCTATGCCAAATGGACCCGCGACATCTGCGAGGCGCAACGTTTCGACGGCTCGATCCCCGACGTCGCGCCCGCCTTCTGGAACTATTACAGCGACAACATGACCTGGCCCGCAGCACTGCCCGCCGCCTGCGAAATGCTCTACGAACGGTTCGGCGACCGCGAACCGATGCAGCGCTGCTATCCCCACATCAAACGCTGGCTCGACTACATGTGGAACGAATACCGCCTGCCCGACGGCACCTTCCGCAAGGACAGCTACGGCGACTGGTGCATGCCGCCCGAACGTCCCGAGGTGATCCACTCGAAGGATCCCGAACGCATCACCGATGCCGGGGTCATCGCCTCGGCCACCTACTGTCACATCCTGCAGCAGGCAGCCCGTTTCGCCGAACCGTGCGGCCACGGCGACGAAGTCGCCGAGTGGCAGCGGCGCCTCGCGCTGACGCGTGACGCGCTCAACGCCCGCCACCTGACGGCCGAAGGCTATTACGGCAACAACACCGTGACGGCCAACATCCTGCCGTTAGCCTACGGACTGGTTCCCGAGGAGCGGATCGGGGAGGTGCGCCGCCATGTGATCGAACGGCTCGCCAAAGAGGGTTTCCATACGACCTGCGGCGTGGTGGGCATCCAGTGGCTCCAGCGCGAATTGTGCCGGATGGGCCGCGCCGACGTGGCGTGGGCCATAGCCACGCAGACCACCTATCCCTCGTGGGGCTATATGGTCTCGAAGGGGGCCACGACGATCTGGGAGCTGTGGAACGGCGATACGGCCGACACGGCGATGAACAGCGGCAACCACATGATGCTGGTGGGCGATCTGCTGACCTGGTGTTTCGAGAATCTGGCCGGCATACGGCCCGCGGCACCCGCCTATCAGGAGCTGTGGATGGCCCCGACCTTCGAGGTCGACGGGCTGGAATGGATCGAGGCCTCGTACGAGAGTCCCTACGGAGCGACCCGCAGCGCCTGGCGGCGTCAGGGCACGTGGATCGAGTGGGAGGTGACCCTTCCCGCCAATACCTCGGCCCGCCTGCGCCTCCCGGTGGCCGACGTGTCGGCCGTCACCGAGAGCGGCGTGAAGATCGCCAGGGCCCGGGGAGTCGCCATAGAACGTGCCGACACGGCGGGGACGGTGCTCCGGATCGGGTCGGGACACTATTCGTTGCGTTTTCCGCGCCGTGAACCGCAAAAAATCGGGGTGCTGGAGGATCGGCTGATCTATGCCGAGGCCCCCTATCCGCAGTGTCACGCCGCCACGATAGAACAGATGACCGACGGGCGAATGATCGCCGCCTGGTTCGGCGGTTCGTACGAAGGGGCCGACGACGTCTGCATCTACACCAGCGTCCGCGAACGCGACGGCCGCTGGAGCGAACCCCTCCTCGCCGCCGACGGCATCCTCTGCGACACGCTGCGCAAAGCCTGCTACAACCCCGTGCTCTACCAGCTCAGGAACGGCGATGTGGCGCTCTATTTCAAGATCGGCAAGCGCGTGGCCGACTGGCGGGGCTATTACGTCACCTCGTCGGACGGCGGACGCACGTGGTCCGAACGGCGGGAGTTGCAGGAGGGATTCCTGGGTCCCGTGAAGAACCGTCCCGTACGGGTCGGCCGCCGCATCATCGCACCGTCGAGCACCGAGGTGGGCGGCTGGAAGCTCCACTTCGAGTTGAGCGACGACGAGGGCCGGACGTGGCGGAAGGTCGGGCCCCTGGCCGCCGAAGAGGGTTGGATGACCGCCGACCTGCAACCCGACGGCACCCCGGCCGAGGGCAAACGCCGGCGCCCCCTGAGCGTCATACAGCCCTCGGTGCTGGTGCTCAAGGATGGAACCCTGCGTGCCTATGCCCGCACGCGCAACGGTCTGGCGGCCGTCACCGAGAGCCGCGACCGGGGCGAGACGTGGTCGACCGTGCAGCTGACCGACATCCCGAACAACAACTCGGGGCTCGACGCCGTGAACCTCAAGGACGGGCGCTATCTGATGATCTACAACCGGGTACGCACCGCACCCGGACTGCCCAAAGGGGCGCGGACACCGCTCTGCATCGCCCTGTCGGACGACGGGCGGACGTGGTACGACTCGATCACCCTGGAGGATTCGCCCATCGGGCAGTACTCCTACCCCACCGTCATGTGCGACCGCGACGGTATGGTGCACATCGTCTACACGTGGCGGCGGCTGCGGGTGAAATACGTGATGCTCGACCCCGCAAAACTGCCCGTCGGGGAGCGGATACACTTCGAATAACCTCCGGACAAAGCCGCGGAATGAGAGAAACAGGACAAAAAACGTTATCTTTGCGAAGATAAAAAACAGTTGAAATAACACGAAGCAAGATGTTTCTACCTACGACGGTCAAAGAGGTGCGCGAACGCGGCTGGGATGAATTAGATGTGATCCTCTTCACGGGGGACGCCTATATCGACCATCCGTCGTTCGGCGCGGCGGTGATCGGGCGGCTACTGGAGGCCGAGGGTTATCGCGTCGCCATCGTGCCGCAGCCCAACTGGCGCGACGATCTGCGCGACTTCAAGAAACTGGGGGTGCCGCGGCTCTTTTTCGGGATCTCGGGCGGAGCCATGGACTCGATGGTCAACCACTACACGGCCAACCTCCGTCTACGCAGCAACGACGCCTATACCCCCGGCGGACGGGCCGGATTCCGTCCCGACCGCGTGGTGGAGACCTATACCCGCATCCTCAAGCGGCTCTTCCCCCACGTGCCCGTCATCGCCGGCGGAATCGAGGCCTCGCTGCGGCGGCTGACCCATTATGACTATTGGAGCGACAGCCTGCGACCCTCGATTCTGGAGACCTCGGGGGCCGATTTAGTGATCTACGGCATGGGCGAAGGGGTGGTGCAGCAGGTGGCGCGCGCATTGCACAACGGCTACAACGCCAAGCTCCTGCGCAAGATTCCGCAGGTAGCCTTCATGGCCGACCGCAGCTATGTCGAGGCACTCGACCCCGCGAAGACCCTGCGGCTGCACAGTTTCGAGGAGTGTCGGGATTCGGCCGAGGCCTTCGGCGAGAATTTCACGGTGATCGAGCGGGAGAGCAACCGGCGGAGGCCCTGCGCGACATTGGTGGAGGCCGTGGGAGAGCGGTTTGCGGTCGTCAACCCACCGTTGGAGGAGCTGACCGCCGACGAACTCGACCGCTCGTTCGACCTGCCCTATGAACGGGCGCCCCACCCGCGCTACGACGGCAAGGGCGAGATCCCGGCCTGGGAGATGATCAAATTCTCGGTCAACCTCCACCGCGGATGTTTCGGCGGCTGCTCGTTCTGCACCATCTCGGCACACCAGGGAAAGTTTATCCGTTCGCGCAGCGAGGCCTCGATCCTCCGCGAGGTGGAACGCATCGTGCAGATGCCCGGTTTCAAGGGCTGTCTGTCGGATATCGGCGGACCGTCGGCCAATATGTACCGGATGGGCGGACGCGACACGGCGTTGTGCGACAAGTGTCTGCGGCCGTCGTGCCTGACGCCGAAACGCTGTCCCAACCTCGACAATGACCATCGGCCGCTGCTGGATCTCTATGCCAGGATCCGCCGCGTGAAGGGGATCCGCAAGGCCTTCATCGGCAGCGGCATCCGCTACGACCTCTTCGACGAAAGCGACTATCTGCGGCAGGTCGTCGTACACCACACGTCGGGACGGCTCAAGGTGGCGCCCGAACATACGGAGGATCATGTGCTGCGGCTGATGCGCAAACCGCCCTTCGCCCTGTTCGAACGGCTCAACACCGATTTTCAGCGGATCTGTCGCGAGGAGGGGCTGCGGTTTCAGCTGATCCCCTATTTCATCTCCTCGCACCCGGGGTGCGAGGAGCGCGACATGAAGGCCCTCGCGGAGCAGGTGACCGGACGGCTGCACTTCACCCTGGAGCAGGTCCAGGACCTCACCCCCACGCCGATGACCCTCTCGTCGGTGATGTTCTGGACGGGGCGCAACCCCTACACGGGACAGGAGGTCTTCGTGGCCCGCTCGCAGGAGGAGAAACGGCGGCAGAAAAGCTGGTTCTTCGCCCGGCCCGGACTCAACGGGGAATGGGCATCGAAAGAGTCCGCGCATCGCGATACGCCCCCGGGTAGGGCTGCACGCCCCGCCACCAGGCCGGATCCCAAAGCTGCGCCTGACCGTTGGAGATCATCACGCCCGAGTCGAAAATCAAAAAAGTCGGATTCAGGTAGAAACGGTCGCTGACCACCCATTGCGGGATGGGTTGCAGGACCGAAACCGGGGTTTTGTCGCGCGGACTGACCCCGAACACCTGATCCGGCGCCGGGCCCGGCTGCTGCCACGGCTGAACGGTCGCGGGCAGGGTCATCCCCGAAGGCAGGGCGGGCAGGCGCAACGTATCCGTCCGGCGCGCGGGAAACTCCTGCGCACGGACCGGTTCTATGGCAACCGCCTTCAAAATGGCCAGAATAAACAATACGCGCTTCATCGTCTTTTCCGTTCGCGCGGCCGGCGACCGACGTCCGCAAGGGATTCCGCAGGGTCTATGACCGCGCCTTTTCGGAATACCGACGCAAAAATCCTGCCGCGCGTCGGGCAGGCCGGCGCCTTCTCCGCTCCGCAACCTTATCCGCACCCGGGACTCTGTCCGGGGCGGTCGCCGGCTCCCTTACCGGCAGCTGCGGCCCTTACCCCTCCCCGGTCAGCGGAGCTGGCCGAGCGAACGGCGGAGTTCAAGCCAGCGCAGATAGAGCGTCACGCGGGCGGTGATGCAACTCTCGTGCGCGGACTGCCAGAGCGCCTGCGACTCCAGATAATCGGACAAGGTCTCGCTGCCCGCATCGTAGCGCAACTTGCTGATACGCAGATTCTCATCGGCCGAACGCACGGTCGTCTGGGCGAGTTGCAGCTCCAGGGAGGCCTCGTCGTAATTGTTGGCCGAGCGGGTCTTCTCGAGCAACAGCAGCTCGTTTTTCTCCTCGCGTTCCAGGCGCAGCTGTTCGTAGCGGGCCTGTGCGGCGCGCACCTTGCCGGTCCGGCCGCCGAAATGAAAGATCGGGATCGAGACATTGACCCCCGCCGTGAAATTCCACGAACCCATCAGGTTGCGGCCGTTCACCGCCGCACCGTGCGCATAGCCGTAGCTGCCCACCAGCGCCACCTGCGGCAAACGCTCGCTGCGGGCCAGTTTCACCTGCTGGGCGGCCAGCTGGGTCTGGCGGTCGAGCATCCGGTACTCGGGGCGCTCCTCGACGGAGCCTTCGGGGCGGGTCGTGACGGCGGGAAGTTCGTCGGAGATGACGATCGGGGTGTCGAGCGGCAGGCCCACCCAATGGCAGAGGTTCATCGAGGCCAGGCGGACCGCATTGCGGGCGCGGCGCAGGTTCAGCTCGCTCTCGCCCAGCTTGACCTCGACACGCAACAGATCGTTTTGCGGTCTGAGGCCGTGGTTGCAGGCGCTGCGGACGTTGCGCAACAGCTCCTCGAGGAGCGTTTTATACTGTTCGGCGACCCGTTCCAGCCCGCGGGCCTTGACCACATCGGCATAGGCGCGCGAGGTCTCGACGACGACTTCCGACTCGGTCTGACGGCGGTTTTCGCCGGCCAAGGCACGACCCAGGCGCGCCATGCGGTAGCCCGTGCGCACCTTGCCGCCCATATAGACCGGCTGTTCGAGGGTCACCCCCGCGCTGTAGATCCAGTCGAGGTTGTATTTGAGGTCGATCCCCGGGAAATAGGCGGTCTGGGGAAGCTGGCTTCCGGTGGCGGCGTCGAAGACGGGCAGCATACCGCCCGGAAGGTTCAATGCGCCGTCGGCGGTGCTGTAGAGCGCCGTGCCCGTCAGCGAGAACGAGGGCAGGAAGTTGGCCCGCATGGCCCGTGCCTCGCGGTCGGCGCAGGTGATCTGCGCCTCGGCGGCGGCGATGCGGCGGTTATGTTCGGCGGCACGTTGCAGGCACTCGTCGAGCGAGAGGGTCTGCTGCGCCCGAAGTGCGGAGGGCAGCAGCGTGCAGAGCGCTAAAAAGAGGACGAAACGTTTCATTTTACAGCTTTTATACGGAAAAAGAGGGCGTAAAGCACCGGAACGAAGAAGAGCGTGGCGAAGGTGCTGAAGCACAGACCGCCCATGATCGTGGCGGCCAGCGGACCGAACATCGCGTCGCCCAGGAGCGGGATCATGCCCAGGATGGTGGTCAGCGAGGCCATCATCACGGGGCGCAGGCGGCTCACGGCGCTGTTGACCAACGCCTCCGACGGCTCCTTGCCCGCCTCGATCTCGGCGTCGATCTCGTCGAGCAGGACGATGCAGTTCTTCATCATCATGCCCACCAGCCCCAGCGCACCCACGACGGCACAGAAGGTGAAGACCTTGCCCGTGAGCAGCATGGCGGCGACGATGCCCACCGCCAGCAGCGGAATGCCGCAGCAGATGACCAGCGGTTTGCGGTAGCCCTTGAACAGCATGATCAGCACCAGGAGGATCAGCACGATACCCACCGGGATATTCTTGAAGAGGTAAAACATCGTCTGCGTGCTGGCCTTGCGTTCGCCCTCCCACGAGAAGGTGTAGCCCGCCGGCAGCTCGATCGCCTCGATCGCCCCGGCGATGGCCTGGCGCGCGGCCTCGGTCTCGACACCCGGAGCGGGCGAACACATCACACGCTGGGCGCGCTGGCCGTTGTAGCGCGGGATGACGGGATCCTCCCAGCCCACCTTAACCCCGCGGCTGACCTGTTTGAGCGGCACGGTCGAGAGGGCCGTCGAGACCAGTTCGCCGCGGTCGAGGCGTCCCGTACGCAGCTTCAGCAGCGTCTCGTCGTCCAGCAGGGCGTCGAGGTGGGGCAGCAGCGTGAAGACGGGGACGTCCTCCAGGTTGTCGATCGCCGTGCCGTCCTCCTCCGAGCACTGCACGTAGATGGTCTTCTTGTGAACGCCGTCGTAGAAGGTGCCGATGGGGATGCCGCCCGAGGCCGTAAGCATCGAGACGGCTACGTTCTTGCGGCTCAAACCGCGCCGGCGTGCGGTCGCCTGGTCGTAGTCGACCTCCAGGACGGGCACCGCAGGGTCCCAGTCGGTGGTGATCAGGCAGACCCGGTCCGACTGTTCCATGATCTCGCGCGCACGGGCCGACAGTTCGTGCAGCACCGCAGGGTCGGGACCCGTAAACTGCGCCTCGATCGGGTACTTCTTGAACATCAGGTTATAGCGCTTGAGCTTCAGATAGGCATCGGGATAGCGGGCCGACAGTTCGCGCTGGATCTCGTCGATATTGCGGTCCAGCGCCTCGGGGCTCTCGAAGTCGATGATCAGCTCGCCGTACGACAGCGACGGGATGGCGATGCTGCGCACCAGATTGTAACGCGCCGGCGTGCCGCCCACCGAGGCCGTGATGTCGCGGATCTCGGGCCGGGCAGCGAGCCACGCGCGGATCTCGGAGAGGTCCTCGGCCACCCGCGTGGAGTTCGTCCCCTCGGGCAGTTTGTACTCCATATAGAGCTGGTCGTAGACCATGTCGGGGAAGAAGCCCTGCTTCATGTAGCGGTAGCCCCAGGCGCTCAGCGCCACCAGCACCACCGCCGTCAGCAGCGAACCGATCCGGTGGCGCAGACCGAAGTGCAGCAGCGAACGCAACGCGTCATAGATCCGGCCCTGGTAGAGCGCCGCCTGCTGACCCTCAGGCTGCCGGAACATCTCCTTCCGGAACCAGCGGTCGGCCATCAGCGGAACATGGACCAGCGCCACGATCCAGCTCAACAGCAACGAAACCGCCAGCACGATAAAGAGGTCGCGGATATAGACCCCCGCCGTGTCGGGCGACAGAAAGACGGGGAAGAAGGCCAGAATGGCGATCATCGTGGCCCCCAGCAGCGGCATGGCCGTCTTGCGGCCGATGGCCGTCAGGGCCTCCGCACGCGGGCGGCCGCATTTGAGGTCGATCAGGATGCCGTCGACGATCACGATGGCGTTGTCGACCAGCATCCCCATCGCCAGAATGAACGACGCGAGCGAGACCCGCTGCATCGTGCCGTCGGCAAGGCGCAACAGCAAAAACGACGAGAGAACCGTCACCACCAGACTGATGCCGATGATCATGCCGCTGCGGAAACCCATCGTGAGCATCAGGATCCCCACCACGATCAGCACCGACTCCAGCAGGTTGATCAGAAAGGTCATCAGGGCGTCCGTCACCCGTTCGGGCTGGTAGAAGATCTTGTGGCACGCCACCCCCGCGGGGAAGCGCTCGGCCTCCAGCTGCGCCAGCATCCGCTCGACCTCGGCGCCCACCTTGACAATGTCGCTGCCCGGAGCCGCCGCAATGGCGATACCCAGGGCATGGCGGCCGTTCCAGGTCATCTCGCCCCGCACGGGACGGGCATAGCCGTTCCCGACCAGGGCGATATCGCCCAGCCGCAGCTGGTCCTCCTCGTGGCCCTGGATGATCATCTGCTCCATGCGCTCCACCGAGCGGAATTTGTCGCTGACGGACACCCGCACACGGTCCGTGCCGTTGTCGTAGTAGCCCGCGTAGCAGACCTCGTTCTGGCCCTCTAACGTCGAGATCACCTCCGCGGGACTGACCCCCAGGGTGGCCATCTTCTCGGGAACCATCGAGATGTTGATGCACTCCTCGCGGCGACCGTAGACCATAACCCGCGCCACCGACTCCAGGTTGCCCACCTCGCGCTGGATCAGATCCGCATAGTCGGCCAGCTCACGCTCCGAAAGGCCGTCGCCCTCCAGGGCATACAGCATGCCGTAGACCAGTCCGAAGTCGTCCTGCACCGAGACGGTCGTCCCCTGCGGCAGCGCTCCCTGCACGTTCTGCACCCGGCGGCGCAACAGGTCCCAGCACTGCTCGACGGCCGACTCGGGGGTGGTGGTCTTCAGCTCCACCTGGATCAGGCCCAGGTCGTTCATCGACCAGCTCGTGACTATATCCACATCGCCCAGCGTCCGGATCGACTTCTCCAGCGGATCGACCACCTCCAGCTCCATCTCGTGGGCCGAAGCACCCGGGCAGACGGCCACGACCATCGCCTGTTTGACGGTGATCTGCGGATCCTCCAACTTGCTCATATCGTAGGCCGAAAGCACGCCCCCGACCAACAGAACGGCGATCAGGAAGTAGACCAGTTTCTTGTTCCCGAACGCCCACTTGCCGTAATCGATCATAACAAACCTCCCACGTTGGTTCTACTTGCCGGCTCCATCGGGCGCACCCGTTCGCCCTCGCGCAACAGACGGGCACCCGCCGTGACGATCCGCTCGCCCGCCGAAAGCCCCTCCGTGACAATCGCACGGCCGTCGACCGTCAGGCGCTCGACCTTCACCGCGCGGGCCGTGACACGGCACCCGTCGTCGCAAACCCACACGCAGCTCCCGCCGTCGCCGTCGGCAAAGAGGGCCGACGCAGCAACCGACACGCGCCGCTCCCCCTCCGCACGGCTGATCACCGAGACCATCGTATTCATGCCCGGAGCCGGCCGGGGGTTAAGTGTCGCAGGCAGCGAGAAGCGGACCGTATAGAGCTGGTTGGCGTTGGCCTTGGGGCTGATGCCGATCAGGCGCAGGGCCACGTCGCTTTGGCCGACACAGTCGAAATCGGCCGTAAAGGATTCGAAACGGTCGCGGCGGGCATAGTCCGCGGCGGGAATGTTGATCTCCACCTCGGGAGCCTCGGACGAGACGATCGACAGCACGGGCATCCCCGCACCGATCACCATCGGCGGTTCGTAGAAACGGCGCTGCACCTGGCCGTCGAAGGGCGCGACGAGGCGCGTGTCGGCGAGCTGGTTGCGGGCGTTGTCGCGCTTGGCCTCGATCTGCTGCAACCCGTAGCGGGCCTTGTCGTAGGCGTCGGCCGTCGCGGCACCCTCGCCGTAGAGGGCGATCACCCGTTCGGCCTCGCCCTTGATACGGTTGTATTCGGCCTCAACCGCTTGCAACTGAAGGGCATAGTCGCGGTCGTCCAACTGGGCCAGCAGGTCGCCGCGGCGGAAGGTCGCCCCCTCCGGCAACGGCAGGCGCTGAAGCGTTCCGGACACCTTGAAAGCCGGCTCCACCTCGCGCGCGGCATAGACCCGCCCCGGAAAGCGCACGGTCTCGGGACGCGCAAAGGGTCTGACGGTATCGGTCCGAACCGTCCGGATCCGTTCGGCCGCAGGTTGATGCCCGCCGCATGCGCCCAGAAGCAGGGCGGCGGCCGCACAACCGAAAATTTTAAGATATGCGTTCATTATCAACAGATATTTCATCAATTTGTTCGCAAAGATATGGAGGATTCCCCCGCCCGGAAAGATCCGTTTATACTTAATATTGGCCGAAATATCCTTTTTCGGCCGTCCTTCTCTCTCCGGCGATTCCGCGACCGGTCGGAATGTCCTCCTTATTCTCCCTTTTTACCCGTCCCGGCGCCGGACAACGTCCCTCCGGCCACGCAAACAAATTCGGTTTTGCGCGTAGCAAATTCGTATCTTTGACTTCGTCGAAGATACTTCCGCTCGGCAAAATCAAATAAAATTTGGTTTTGCGCGTAGCAAATTCGTATCTTTGACTTCGTCGAAGATACTTCCGCTCG
>CAZHMX010000003.1:32470-32924 GCA_964533725.1 uncultured Alistipes sp.
GCAAAATCAAATAAAATTTGGTTTTGCCCTCGCTTATTCGTATCTTTGGCGTCCAATCACGTCATTATGGGATTCGACTTTTTAGAAATACTCTTCCGCGGCATCTGCGTGGGTCTGGCGGCCTCCATCACCGTGGGACCCGTGGCAGTACTCTGCATCCAGCGTACCTTGAGCAAAAACCGCCGAGCCGGACTCTACTCGGGACTCGGCGTGGCGTGCGCCGACACCCTGATGGCCATCTGCGCCTTCTTCTTCTACTCGATCCTCCAGACACAAATCGAACAGTACAACACCCTGTTGCGCGTCGTGGGCGGAATCTTCGTGGTGATCTTCGGCGCCTGGGTCTTCTCGCAAAACCCCGTGCCCCAGATCCGGCGCAACCGTGCCGGCAAAAATACCCCGTGGCAGGATTTCGCCTCCGTATTCGGACTCACCATCGCCAACTTCATCGTCG
>CAZHMX010000003.1:32934-41138 GCA_964533725.1 uncultured Alistipes sp.
GTGATCCCCTACATCCTCGCCTTCTTCGCTGCCTTCAACATCGCCGCAAGCGAACACGCCGGAGCCTCGGGAATCTTGCGGGGCATGCTGGTGATCGGCGGATTCTTCTGCGGATCGCTCGCCTGGTGGAGCCTGCTCGCCTTCGTCCTGAACCTCTTCCGGCGCAAGTTCCGCCCGCGGCACATGCTCACCATCAACCGCGTGGCGGGCATCATCATCGGCGTGCTGGGTATCTATACGATTCTGTCCACCTTTTTTGATATATTCCCTTATGTCCATTAAGAAAAAAATCATCATAGCCATCGACGGTTTCTCGTCGTGCGGCAAAAGCACCTTCGCCAAAGCCATCGCCGCCCGTCTGGGGTATATCTTCATCGACACGGGAGCCATGTACCGCGCCGTGACCCTCTATGCACAGCAGCACGGCGCCATCCGTTCGGGGATGATCGACGAAGAGGCCGTCTGCCGCCTGCTGCCCGAAATGCAGATCGCCTTCCGCTTCAACCCCGAACGCGGAGCCAGCGATATCTATGTGAACGGCGACCGGGTCGAGGGGCTGATCCGCTCGATCGAGGTGTCGAACAGCGTGAGCGCCGTGAGCGCCATCCCCGAGGTGCGTCACAAGCTGGTGGCCATGCAGCAGGAGATGGGGTGCCGCAAAGGAGTCGTGATGGACGGCCGCGATATCGGCACCACGGTCTTCCCCGGGGCCGAGCTGAAGATCTTCATGAAGGCCGACCCTGCGGTGCGGGCGCAGCGCCGTTACGACGAGCTGACGGCCAAGGGCGACACCGTGTCGCTGGAGGAGATCGAGCGCAACGTGCGCGAACGCGATGCCGCCGATATGTCGCGCGCCGTGTCGCCCCTGCGCCAGGCCGAGGATGCACTGGTGCTCGACAACAGCCACATGACCGTCGACGAACAGATGGACTGGTTTTTGGAGCGTTTTGCCGAAGTGACCGCCTGCTAAGCCTGACCAGAGGGGCAGCGATTCTTTCGGAGCGACGTTTTTTAAGGAGGAGACCGCGATTTTTCGGAAACTCCGCCAAAACGGGTGCCACCGGGAGCGGGCAACCGGAGACAGACAACCGGGGACAGGCGACCAGGAACTGAAAACCGGGAACAGACAATCGGAAACAGACAAAAGAAAAGAACGTATGCGGATCGAGATCGACGAGCAATCGGGATTCTGTTTCGGCGTGGTGAGGGCCATTCAGCACGCCGAGGAGGCTTTGTGCGCGGGAGCGGTCCACTGTCTGGGCGATATCGTCCACAACCGGCTGGAGGTCCAGCGGCTGGAACAGCGGGGACTGCGCACGGTCCGGCATGAGGATCTGGAACAGCTCGCAGGACAGCGGGTGCTGATCCGTGCCCACGGCGAACCGCCCGCGACCTACCGCCGTGCGGCAGAACTGGGGATCGAGATAATCGACGCCACGTGTCCCGTGGTGGCCCAGTTGCAGGCCCGGGTCAAAAGGGCCCACGCCTCGATGGAACCGGTGAACGGCCAGGTGGTGATCCTCGGAAAACGGGGCCACGCCGAAGTGGTGGGGCTGACGGGTCAGACCGAACGGCCCACGCTGGTGGTCGAACGGGCGGAGGATCTGGAAGCGGTCGATTTCGGCCGTCCGATCCACTTTCTGTCGCAGACCACGCAGAGCATCGGGCTCTTCCGTGCGCTGGCCGGGGAGATGATGCGGCGGGCGGCCCGGCCCGAGGCGGTGACGGTCGAGGATACGATCTGCCGCCGTGTGGCGGGGCGCGAGGAGCATCTGCGGCAGTTCGCGAGCGGCTACGACGTGGTGTTGTTCGTGGCGGGGCGGAAGTCGAGCAACGGCCGCGTGCTGTGCGAGGTCTGCCGTGAGTCCAACCCGCGGACCCATGCCGTCGAGGAGGCGGACGAACTGCGTCGCGAATGGTTCGAGGGGGCGCAGTCCGTCGGGATCTGCGGCGCCACCTCCACCCCCAAATGGCTGATGCAGGAGGTGGCCCGGGCCGCCGCGCTCATAAAAGCGGGGGGCAAATAAGGAAACCCGGCAAGGGGACCGGACAAGAAAACCGGACAAGGGGACCGGACAAGGAAAGCAGGCAAGGGAGAACCAGAAGCCGGACCGATGCGGACGGCGCCGAGGCGGGAAACAGACATAAAAACAGACGGAATACCGATGAAAAAGATAAAAACGGGGACGTGGGCCAGGCAGGCCGCAAAATTTTTCGGCTTTTTGCTCGTTACAGTTGCGGTGGCGACGATCATCTCGGACCGCGCGGGCGTGATGCCGTGGCAGGTGCGGCTCAGGATGCTGACCACACCCCAGGGCTGGCCGATGGTGGCCGTGGTGGTGGTCGCGGCCATCCTCTATCCGTGGTACGGATTCACGGAGCGCACGGCGCAGGCCGATTTCGACGCCGAGGCCGGGCGGATCATCCGGTCGATGGGGGCTGCGGGATTCCGTCTTGCGGAGCGCACCGAGGAGCAGATGAGCTTTCGCGCCGCCTCGCAGGGACTCCGCTGGCGGTCGCTCTTCGAGGACGAAATCGTCGTCCGTCCCCTCGGCCAGGGCCGGATCGGAGTGGCGGGAAACCGCCGGCTGCTGGCCGCAGTGAACCGGCGGCTCTGTCTGAACCGCGGATAATAGAGGCTACCGACAAAGAGACGGAAAGGCTGTTCGGGCGCCGCAGGAAAAGCGGCCGCCACACCGACCGGACCGTTACATATATTTATTATATAAGGAAGTTATGAAAAGAGTGCGTTATACGGCCCTTGGGGTCGCGCTGCTGCTGGCGGCAGCCACGTCGCTCCACGCCCTGAAAGACGACCACGGATTAGGGCGCAATATGGAGATCCTGGTCAACATGATGCGGGCGCTTTCGACCGACTATGTCGACGACGTCCGGCCCGACAAGTTGATGGAGGATGCCGCCGCCGGAATGGTCGGACACCTCGACCCCTACACGGTCTATCTGCCCGAGGAGGAGATGTCGAATTTCGAGATCATGTCGACGGGCAAATACGGCGGTGTGGGTTCGCTGATCCGCCAGCGCGACAACGGCGTGGTCTTCGCGCAACCCTATGCCGGTTCGCCGGCCGACCGCGCCGGGCTGAAAATCGGCGACCGCATCGTGGCCATCGGCGACGAAAACGCCGAGAAATTCACCACCGACGAAGTAAGCCGGCGCCTCAAGGGCGACCCCGGAACGACCGTCGACGTCACCGTCGAGCGTCTCTACACGGGTCGGCGCGAGCGGCTGACCCTCCGGCGCGAACGGATCTCGATCCCGAGCATCCCCTATTACGGCATGCTCTCCGACTCGATCGGCTACCTCCACCACAGCGACTTCACGATCGGCTGCGCCGAGGAGGTCCGCCGCGCCATCGACGACCTGCACGGCCGGGGAATGAAGGCCCTGGTGCTGGACCTTCGCGGCAACGGCGGCGGCGTGATGCAGGAGGCGGTGAAGATGCTCGCGCTCTTCATGCCCAAAGGAACCGCCGTGCTCACCACCCGCGGACGCGACGAAAAGTCCGAGGAGCGTTACCGCACCGAACAGCAGCCCCGCTATGCCGACCTGCCGTTGGCCGTGCTCATCAACGGCAACACCGCCTCGGCCGCCGAGATCGTGGCCGGCGCGCTGCAGGATCTGGACCGCGCCGTACTGGTGGGACAGAAGAGTTTCGGCAAAGGGCTGGTGCAGTCGACCATGCCGCTGGGGTACAACGCCTATCTGAAGCTGACCACCGCCAAATATTACATCCCCTCGGGCCGCTGCATCCAGGCCATCGACTACTCGCGCCATACGGACGACCGCGGCGAGGAGGTCCCCGACTCGCTGGTGCGCCGTTTCGCGACCGCAGGCGGACGCGAGGTCTTCGACGGCGGCGGCATCACCCCCGACGTGAAACTGGAACCGCAGTATGTCAGCCGTTTCGCCATGACGCTCTACGCCCTGGGATTCATCGACGAGTGGGGCGACGAGTACATGAAACGCCACTACACCGATTCGGTCGACGTCCGCACCTTCTCCATCACGGATGACGACTATGCCGATTTCGTGCGCTTCATGGAGGATAAGGAGGTCCCCTACCAGTCCGAGACGCGCCGCGTGCTCAAGCGCATGAAGGAGGCCGCCAAATCCGACAACTTCGCCGAGGTCACCGCCCAGTTAGAGACCCTGGAAAAGGGCCTCAGGGACGACACGGCCACCAACCTCGAGACCTACCGCAACGAGATCGTCCGCAGCCTCAACTCGAACATCATCCTGCGTCACGCCTATCAGGCCGGCGTAGCCGAGCACGAGCTGCAGAGCGACCGCGAAGTGGCCCGCGCCGCGGAGCTTCTGCGGCGGGGCGAACAGCACGAGCTTCTGAAACCTGTCCGCACGGAATAATTCAAGCATCTCGCGCCGATGAAACTGAAGGCCGGAATACTCACTTTTCGCAACCGCATCGTCGTCATTGTGGCGGGGGTGCTGTTAGGGTCGCTGTCGCTGCTCTATACCAACGATATGGCCCGGCGGCTCCGGGAAAAGGAACAGCACGACGTCGAACTCTGGGGGCACGCCATGGAACGCGTCAGCCGTCAGAACTCCAACCCCATGTTCGGCGGCGACCCGCTGATCGACGATATCGTCGACAGCCACAACAACATCCCCTTCGTCATCACCGACCGGAACCTCAACGTCATCCGCGCCCACCTGATCAGCGAACAGACCCTGAGCCATCCCGACCGGCTGCGGCGCCTGGTGCAGCGGCTGAGCGAGGAAAACCAGCCCATACTGATCGAATATCCCTGGAACCCCGACCAGCGGCACATCATCTTCTACGGCAAATCGTCGCTCCTGAAATCGCTCTACTGGTTTCCCTATCTGCAAATTACGGTCATCACCGCCTTCGTCCTGCTCGGGTTCGTCGCCTTCCGCTCGTCGAAGCAGGACGAACAGAACCGCGTATGGATCGGACTGGCCAAGGAGACCGCACACCAGCTGGGTACCCCCACCTCGTCGCTCCTCGGGTGGATCGAATATCTGCGCGCGCAGGGAGTCGACCCCGCCGCCGTGGACGAGATGCAGAAAGATCTGGCCCATCTGATGAAGATCGTCGACCGTTTCTCGAAGATCGGCTCCGAAACACCCCTCACCCCCGCCAATCTGAACGAGGTGGTGGGCGAATCGGTGATGTATTTCCGCAAGCGCATCCCGCGCAACGTCACCCTCGACTACAACGGTCTGGCCATGGCCCCGCTGCGCGCCTCGATCAACGCCGCCCTCTTCGAATGGGTGGTCGAAAACCTGCTGAAGAACGCCCTGGACGCCCTGCAGGGTCACGGCGCCATCGTCGTGCGCATCTCCTCGAACGAACAGTCGGTGTTCGTCGACGTCAGCGACACCGGCAAGGGAATCCCCAAAAGCAACTGGCGGCGGATCTTCGAGCCGGGTTACACGACCAAAACCCGCGGCTGGGGGTTGGGACTCTCGCTCTCGCGCCGCATCATCGAGGATTATCACGACGGCCGCATCGCCGTCTTAGAGTCCGAGCCCGGGCGCGGCACCACCTTCCGTATCACCGTTAAACGCCTCTTCGACGTATGACCGAACCGAACACCGTCTACGCAAGCCGGCTGGTCCTGACCGCACCCCAGCCGGTCGCAACGAAGAATACCGAGACCCCCTACTATCCGATGAAGGGGCTCTTCGGCTTTCTGGAACGCCTCGACCGTCCGCCCGTCGCAGCCGAGGAGCTCTTCGGCCGCGAAAGCCGGCTCGTCGCCGAAATCAGCGACGAAAAACCCTCGGCACTCCCCCGGCAAAGCGGCCGGATGGATACCTCGTCCCCCTTCTTCCAGGGATTCGTGCTGCTCGTTGCGGTCTTTTTCGTGATGCTTACGGCCAACCGGAGACAGGAAATCGAACACTTAGTGGCCGACAGCTCGAACGACGCCCGACTCTACGAAAACCGCAAGAACATTACGGGAATCCTCGGCTTTCTGGTCCTCTCGGGATGGCTGTCGGTGGCCGTCGTCATCATCCGCCGGCTGGCCGAAACGGACGGGTGGACGATGGAGATGGCCTGGAAAATCGCGGTCACGGTGGCCGCCATCGCGCTGACAGGAATATACAAATGGCTGACGCTCACCATATCCGGGCGGCTGGTACTGCAAGACGAGCTGACGCACAAACTCATCCTCCTGCACGCCCTGTGTCTGGGCCGGATCGCCATCTACGGTCTGCCGCTGGCCCTCTTCTACGCCCTCTCGCCCGCCGGGTCGGGACAGTGGTGGCTGCGGCTGTGGTGCACGGTGTGCATCTACCAGGCGGTTCTCTTCGTCGGGAAGAGCCTGGGCCTCTTTTTGATTAAAAAAATTTCAATTTTGCATTGGTTTTTGTACCTTTGCAGCGTCGAAGTGTTCCCGATCACACTTTTGGGACTGCTCGTAAACAGATATTAGTGAACTAAAAACAGCACCTCTTGAAAATTAACGGTATTCTGGTCTCCCAGCCCCAACCGGCGGTTCCCGAAAAATCGCCCTTTTTCGAACTGGCACACAAGCACGAAGTCAAAATAGACTATCACCCTTTGATCCGTGTGGCCGGTGTCTCGCTCAAGGAGTTTCGCAGCCAGCGCGTTGAAATTCTTGATCATACGTGCGTCATCTTCTCCTCGCGCACAACCATCGACAGCTTCTTCCACCTCTGCGAAGAGGCCCGCATCACCGTCCCCGAATCGATGAAGTACATCTGTCAGACCGAGGCCGTGGCACTCTATCTGCAGAAATATATCGTCTACCGGAAACGCAAGATCTTCTTCGCCGACGGTACGGTCAACAACCTCGTCGAACTCGTCGTCAAACACAAGGAGGAACGTTTCCTCCTCACGCTGAGCGAACCCCACAAACCCGAACTCCCCGAAATGCTCCGCACACTGGGCGTCAACTTCGACCCCGTGATCCTGGCCCGCACCGTCGTGGCCGACCTTAAGGATGTCGACCTGCGCGCCTACGACCTCCTGGCACTCTACTCCCCGTCGGATGTCAAGGCACTGATCGACGCCGGACTCGAAGGTCTCCCCCCCGTGGCCACCTTCGGCACCGGCACCCTCCGCGCCGCCGTGGATGCCGGGCTCTCCGTAAAAGCCGCCGCACCGACACCCCAGGTCCCCTCGATGGCCCGCGCCGTGGAGATCTATCTGGGCCGCATCGCCAACGACGAGCCCGTGCCCGATGTCGAATTCCAGGACCAGGACAACGAAGAGTTCATGCGCAACCAGCAAAGCCGCATGGCCCGCAAAAGCCGCCGCCGCACCTCCTCGAGCGACCAGAAACGATAACACCGCATGCCGGACCGTCAAACCCTCTCGCGCGCCGAGCGTCTGCGGACCCTAAGCGTCATCCGTCGCCTCTTCAGCGAGGGCGAGAGCCGTTTTGTCTATCCCTTCCGCGTCGTGTGGCTGTCCGGAGAACCCGCGAAACGTCCCGAAGCCGCCCAGGTCGACCAACCCGCCGAAACAGCCGGGGACAGCGCGGCCGCAGCAGTCTCGGGAACCGGCGCAACCACGGGAATCACGGGAGTCATCGCAACCACTGGAATCACGGAGGCCGTCGCAACCACGAAAACCGGCGTAACCGAGGGAACCGGCGCAGTCTCCGGGGCCGTCGCGGCCGACACCGCTTCACCCGCCCACGCACCCCAACTGCGCGTGCTCTTCTCCGTACCCAAGAAATTCCACAAACGCGCCAACCGGCGCAACCTCCTCCGGCGTCGCACCAAAGAGGCCTATCGCCTGCAAAAGAGTGCATTACAGCTCCGCAAGCCCTATGACATAGCGCTCATCTACACCTCCCGCGAAGTGGAAAATTACGCCCGTATCGCCCATGCCGTCCGCAAAATCATCGCCCTCCTCAACGCCCTCGACCGCTAAACGCATCGCCACCCTCCCCCTCGTCCTCCTCGTGCGTTTCTACCAACGCTGCATCTCACCCCTCACCCCGCCGAGCTGCCGCTTCACCCCCACCTGCTCCCAATACGCCCTCGAAGCCCTGCAAAAATACGGCCCCCTGAAAGGCTCCTGGCTCACCCTCAAACGCCTCGCCCGCTGCCACCCATGGGGCGGACATGGCTATGACCCCGTCCCGTAGACCGCTGTTTGACAATGTGAATTGACAGCGACTGTCCTCCTTGGGCCCGTGGTCGGGCCCAGCCGGACGGGCGAA
>CAZHMX010000004.1:0-33092 GCA_964533725.1 uncultured Alistipes sp.
TTCGGGTTCGCCCGCGCGGCTGGGCCAAACCATTGGCCCAAGGAGCGCAGTCGCCGTCAGTTCACATTGTCGGTTCTCGCTGTCAAACCCTTATTGTTCGGGTTTGCCCGTCCGGCTGGGCCAAATCATTGGCCCAAAGAGGACAGTCGTATCGATTCACGCTGTCGGTTGCACAAAAAAACCGGAGTCCTCGAGAAGAAGACTCCGGCACGATGGACCCCAGGGGCCTATCGACTACTTAACTGCCTTAACGATTGCTTCGAATGCCTGCGGCTCGTTCATTGCCAGGTCGGCCAGCACCTTGCGGTTGAGCTGGATGCCTTTGGTGTTGAGCTTGCCGATAAATTGCGAATAGGTCAGACCCTGGGCGCGGACGGCGGCGTTGATACGCGTGATCCACAGCGAACGGAAAGTCCTCTTCTTGATTTGACGGTGCGCATAGGCGAACATCAAACCCTTTTCGACCGTGTTTTTGGCGACGGTCCAAACGTTTCCCCTTGAACCAAAGTTACCTTTGGCAAGTTTCAAAACCTTCTTTCTTCTTGCGCGGGACGCAACTGCGTTTACTGAACGTGGCATAGTGATAAAAGTTTTTGAAGAGCGGGCAGCGATGTGATTCTCTCACATTCTTTGGGGCTGCGTTGCTCCGAGTTAATAATTTTCCGCCCGGTAATTACTTAACGAGCAGGTTTTTGATTTTTGCCTCATCGGCGGGCGAAACGGTGCTGGAGTAGCAGAGGTTGCGCTTTTGTTTTTTAGTCTTTTTGGTCAGGATGTGACTGTGATAAGCGTGTTGGCGCTTGATCTTACCTGTGCCGGTGAAAGTAAAGCGTTTCTTTGCAGCGGCATTTGTTTTCATTTTTGGCATTGTCGTAAAAGTAAGTTAGTTAAACATAGCCCGCAAAGGTAAGCATTTTTCTTGAATCCTGTTCCACTCGGGCGGATTTTTTTGCCATAAACTCCGATAAAGCCTTTTTTCTTGCCTCCGGGCGGTGATTTTCGGAAAAAGTGTTACCTTTGTTGTATGCAACCGGACCCCGGAAAGGGGACGGAACGGAAACGGCAACACAAAAATTACGATACCGATGAATTACTCCGAACTGATCCGCTCGCGGCGAAGCATCCGCAAATTCGACTCCGCACCGATCGAGGCCGAGACCCTGCGGCCGCTGCTTGAAGAGGTGCTGCGTTACGCACCGACGGGACACAACGCCCGTTCGAACCGTCTGTTGGTGGTCACCGACCGGGAGAAGATCGCCCGCATGGCCGCCATGCGCGACAGCGGTTCGGCCTTCGCGGCGTCGGCTCCGGCGATGGTTGTGGTGATGGGCGACCGCACGAAGAGCGACCTGTGGAAGGAGAATGCCGCCATCGCCGCCACGATGATCCTCGAACAGCTCGTGGCGAACGGACTGGCGGGCTGCTGGGTGCACGTCGACGGACGCCGCCGCGTCAAGGCCGATCCCGCATCGCAGTCGGCCGAGGATTACCTGCGCGAGTTCCTGCCGATCCCCGCCGAGTGCGGCGTGTTGTGCGCCGTGGCCTGCGGCCGGTCGGACTATCAGCCCAAACCGCTGCCCGAATACGATCCCGCGGGCGACGTGGTGATCGACCGTTGAGGGGGACGTTAACGAGCGATGACTCTCCTGCCTGTCACCTATTTGGGTTCCGTCGAGTGGTTTGCGCGGCTGCTTCGCGACGACTGCGTGATCGACACGGGCGAACATTTCGTCAAACGGTCGGAGCGCAACCGGGCGCGGATCCTGACGGCCAACGGCGTGATGGAGCTCTCGGTCCATCTGCAAAACGCCAACCGCCCGCGGACTCCCGTGCGCGAGTTGCGGATCGACTACTCCAAACGCTGGCAGCACCAGCACGACGGAGCGCTGCGGGCCGCCTACAGGGCTGCGCCCTATTTCGACTATTACTACGACCGTCTGGAACCTTTCTACCGGCGCCGGTACGACTTTCTGGTCGACTACGATCTGGAGCTGACGGCCCTGCTGCTCGACTGCATAGGCCGCAGCGAACGGATGCCGCGCCTGTCGGAACAATACGTGGAGGCCGCGGCCGGCGATCTCGACCTGCGGCCCAAACAAAAAGGCCCGACTTTGGAGATCGAGCCTTATATTCAGGTCTTTAACGACCGTTATCCCTTTATTTCGGGTCTATCTCTGGTAGACCTATTGTTCGCAGAAGGCCCTTCTGCCGCGGCTCTTTTAGAGCGCCGCCGCAATTGATCGTCATGCGGTCGCTCTTGCCGTCGGCGGTCACCACCACCTCGACGCGGCCCTTTAGATCGACGGGCACCGAGCGGTATTGACACGCCCCGCAGGCGCAGCTGTCGAGCGCCACGGGGTTGCCGTTGATCCGCAATTCGGGCCGCTCGTCGCACGACGAATAGATATGGATCACGTGCTGCCCCTCGGGCCGGTCGTTCCAGCGGCGGTGGGCCAGATAGAGGGTCTTCTCGCGGCGGTTCCAGAGCGCCTTGTAGAGATAGAAGGCATCCTTGCGCACGCTGCGTTCGAAGTCGATGAGCCCCGAGCGGTTGCGGCCGTCGGCACGGCGGGCCGACGAATAGTCGGTCAGCTGGTTGACCCATACGCTCCACAACAGCGTGTCGGCAAGCACCTGCGCCGCGTAGCTCTCATGGAAGTCGGTCTGACGGCGTTCGGGCAGCCAGACCGAAAAACGCCCCGGACGGTCGTAGACATCGGCCTGCTGCGAGGGATCGCCCTCGGCGCCGTAACAGATGGCCGAACGCATCTCCTTGAAATAGGTGTGCAGCTGCTCCAGCCACAACGTCACATCCTCCAGCTGGCCCTCCGTCCAGCCTAAACTCTGCTGCCAGACGATGGCGTCGCTGTAGTTGTTGATCGTGCCGTCCTGGTTGCTGCAAGCGACGGTGGGCCGCGACGGATCGGCCTGACGCGCACACTTTTGCAGCCGGCCGATAAAGCCGTTCAGCCGGGCATCCAGCGGACGCAGGGTCGTGAACAGTCCCCACACGACGACCGACGGATGGTTGATATTCTGCGCGATGATCTCGTTGAGCTGCAGCAGTCCGTTGGCCTCGAAGGCCTCCGTGCCGTAATAGGGCATCTCCCCGACGAAGGGCGCCCGCATAAAGGGCAGGTCGATCCATGCCATCACCCCTTCGCGGTCGCACAGATCGTAAAGCGGCTGGCCGTGGGGTCCGTAAGGCGACCGGATGGCCGTAGCGCCCAGTTCGCGGACGAATTTGAAGTCGGCCTTATAATCGGCCGGGTGCCAGACGGTGGCCACCGCCGGACGGTCGTAAGCCATCGTCACCCCGTAGACCTGACGACGCATGCCGTTGATCGCCATTCCCTTCAGGGCATCCACCGAGATCGACCGGAACCCCGTCGTGACCTCCACTACATCCTTCGTCCGGCCGTTCTCGACCGTCACGCTGACGCGGTAGAGGTTCGGCTGCTCGGGCGACCAGAGGTGGGGCTGGGTGAAACTGAAGGGGATGCTGACCGCCTGATTGCCGCCCAAAAGGCGCTGTTTGCGCGTGTAGGCCACCTTGCCTGCGGGGTCGGTCATCGTCAGTGTCAGCGTGGCGTTGGCGCTGTTGTCGTGCAGCACGTGCACGCGGGCCGTTCCCTCGACCCGTTCGCGGGTGACCATCGTCTGGTGGATCTGCACCCCCTCCGAACCGTAATAGAGCGGCGAGACGGAGAGCGGATCGAGCACCAGAAGATCGACATCGCGATAGATGCCGCCGTAGATGTTGTGTTCCGACGAGGTGGGCAGCACGTCCGAGAAGGGGGCGTTGCAGACCGACACCACGATGGTGTTTTGCGCACCGTAACGCAGCGACCCGCTGATATCGAAGGTGAAGGCGGTGTGTCCGCCGCGGTGTTCGCCGACATGAACGCCGTTGACGAAGAGGTCGGCGACGGTCTCCACGCCGCCGAACCGCAGGACGATGCGTTTGTTCTGCCAGTCTAGCGGGGCATAGATCCGCCGTTCGTAGTTGCCGCGCGTACGCACATAATCGGCCCGCCCGCTCAAGGCGTCGATATTCCACGTATGGGGCAGGGTGACGGGCCGTGCATGGTCGCCGCCGTTTTCGAACTGGAAGTAGAAGCTCCAGTTCCCGTTCAGCGATATCACCTCCCGGGCCGAGAGCGACGAGAGCCCCAGGAGGGTGCAAAGGATCAAAAGAAACCGTTTCATAACTGTAATTTTCAACTGTTTTCGCGCGTCAACCCCCGTTTCCGCGCGAGTGAATCGCGTATTCCGCCCACAAAGATACGCCACCCGCCCTGAAAAACCAAAAACCGCTCCCGTTTTTTGCGTCCTCCGCGTCCGGGAGCGGAAGCGGGGCGGGGATTCCGGCAGGGAGGCCTGAACGGGGCCTATCGGGACGGAACGTTGAGTTTCAGGGCGATGCGTTCGGCGAGGATGTGCATCAGAAGACGGCCGTCGAGTTGGCGGAGGGCCGTTACGCCGCGGTGGTCGATGTAGAAGATCTCGTCGAAACGGGCGAGGCGGTCGGCGGTCAGCTCGGCGGTGATCAGGCTGTAGCCGGCGCTGCGGATCGCGTGCCAGGCCGAGGTGAAGTCGACCGAATCCTCGACGTGCGGGGTGAAGATCGTCCGGTTCTCGACTCCGAAAAGCGGTCGGCCGTCGCAGCAGGAGACCCCTCCGTCGGGGGTGAGGCCCACCCACGAGGAGGCTTTTTGCGCTCGGGCGGTCCATTCGGCCGTGCGGATCGCCTCGCGGGTGGCCGAGCAGGGGATCGGCGGGGCGCAATAGGGCAGGGTGACGGCATCGGGATAGACCGGCCGAAAGAGGTAACCCGCCGCAAGCCCCGTCTCGCCGGCCAGAATGCAGGTCAGTCCCGAGGCGTAGAGCCGCAATTCGACAAAGCAGGAGACCGTGCGCGGATAGCGCAGCGCGTCGAGCAGTTGGGAGACGAGCCGTTGCAGCCGCACGGGGATCAGCGGTATGCTGCGGCCGAAAAGCGCTTCACCGTGGAGGTTCGCGATGCGCAGGTGTTCGCCCGTGTGCAACGCCTTGTAGCCGAGCGTGTGCAACGTCTGGTAGACATACGGTTCGTCGGGCAGATCGGCTGCCGTGACGAAACGGCCGTTCGTGAGGAGGATCTCCGGGGCGGTCACGGCAGGAGAATCTTGATCAGCAGTTCGCGCAGCAGTTCGCCGTCGGGGGCGCCGCCCGTATTGTGTCCCTTGCTCTTGGCGTCGTACTCGCGCAGAAGACCCAGAATGCGGAAGACCCGGCGGTTGGGCCATGCGGGGGCGATGCGGCGCAACTCCTTCAGCGCATAGGGGTTGTTGGTCCGCGTGAGTTTCATCAGCTCCGCGTCCGGAGGCATCGGCTGCCCCTTGCGCCGCGAGAGCCACTGCAGATAGTTGTAGATAAACAGTTGCCGGAACTGGTTGAAAAGCACCAGCACGGTCAGCAGCAGCGGGTACTCCTTGGGGTTGCGGGCCATTCGGTCGGCGATCATCATCGCGCGCTCCGCCTGCTGTTCCAGCACCGCCTTGCAGAGTTCGAAGTTGTTGAAATCCTTCGAGATGCCGATGTTGGCCTCGATGTCGGCGTCGGTGATCCTCCTAACGTCGGGCGGGAGCGACAGCAACAGCTTGGCCACCTCGTTGGTCACCTTCGAGAGGTCGGTGCCCAGATGGGCGACCAGCATTTCGAGCGCCTTGTCGTCGATGCGCCGGCCCTGGGCCGCGATGTGGTCCGAGAGCCAGGGACCGATCTCGTAATCGCGCGGGCGGACCGACTCGAGCACTTCGCCGCGGGCGACGGCGCTTTTGTAGAGCTGCGAGCGTTTGTCGACGTTCTTCTCCTTGTGACAGATCACCAGCAGCGTGGAGTCCAGCGGGTTGGCGGTGTAGAGCGCCAGTTTGTCCGCATTGCGCAGCTGTTGCGCCTCCTTGACGATCACCACCTGCCGTTCGCCCATCATCGGCACCTGACGGCAGTAGTTGACCACCTGTCCCGCCTCCGTGTCGCGTCCGTAGACCACCAGCTGCCCGAAGGCGCGTTCGGCCTCGGTCAGCACCGTGGTCGCCACCAGGTCGCTCACGGCGTCGATAAAATAGCCCTCCTCGCCCATCAGCAGGTAGACGGGGGCGTAACGTCCGGCGCGGATGTCGCCCAAAAGCCGGTTGCACGTGGCGACCGAGTCGCCGAATTTCGCTGCGCTCTTTGCCATGTCAGATGATTTCTCGGGTGATTCTCAATACGTTTTCCGTCTCTGCGGTCAGGCGGTAGCGGTCGTCGATGCGCCGGCCGACCAGCCAGACGATCTCGTCGCCCGAGACGAGCACGAACTGCCGCCGTTTCTCGGGCAGGGGAACCTTGCGGTCGATCAGATAGTCGCTGACCTTCTTGTGGCCGGCCATTCCGTAGGGGATGAAGCTGTCGCCCTCGCGCCAGCGGCGCAATTTCAGGGGCCAGGTCAGTTTGTCGGCATCGATCTGTGCCGTATTTTCGGGCACGCCGAAATCCTTGATCCGGTCGATGTCGCAGTGTTCGAAGTAGAGCACCGAGTTGCCGCAGTAGCTGCGCACGGCGTGGCGCAGGATCTCCACCTCGCAGGGGTCGTCGTCGGCGACGGGGGCGACGATCACGCAATGGCGGTCGGTGTAGGCCACGTGGTCGCGGGCATAGAAACGGCGGCCCGACTGCCCCTGTTCGAGCGCGTGGCAGAGCCGGTCGCAGACGTCGCCCTTGAATCCGTAGGCCGAATTCAGCAGCTCGTAGAGCACGAAGTTGCGCGGGAAGGCGGGGTCGATCTGCCGCAGGTCGATCCGTGCCGTGCCGTCCGGCTCGCGGGTGACGGCCTTTTCGCGGATCAGTTCTATCGATCGGTTGATGAAGATCTGCGCGTCGGTCAGGCGGCCGATGTTGCTGCGCATCAACTCGGTGAATTTGGCGTTGATCTCGCGGATCCGGGGGATCAGACCCAGGCGGATTTTGTTGCGCAGGTACTTCGTCGAGCGGTTCGACGAATCCTCGCGGTAGGGGATATGGCGCACGGTGGCGTATTCGAGGATCTCTTTGCGCGAGGCGAACATCAGGGGGCGGATCACCTCGCCGCGCTGCACGCCGATCCCCGTCAGTCCGCGCAGCCCCGTGCCCCGCAGCAGGTTGATGAAGAAGGTCTCGATCGAGTCGTCGGCATGATGGGCGACGGCTACCAGATCGTACCCCTCGGTGCGGCGCAGCTCGTCGAACCACGCATAACGCAGCCGCCGGGCCGCCATCTCCATCGATTCGCCCGTGCGCTCCATCTCGCCCGCGGTGTCGAAACGCCGATTATAAAGAGGTATCCCGAAACGTCGGGCCTCGCGGGCCACCAACGCCTCGTCCTCGTCGCTCTCGGCTCCGCGCAGGCAGAAGTTGCAGTGGGCCACCCCCACCCGGTAGCCGCTCGAGGCGAAGAGCGAGAGCAGCACCATCGAGTCCACACCGCCCGACACGGCCAGCAGGATGCGTTGCGCGTGGTCGGTCAGGTGTTTTTCGGCCAGGTAGCGTTCGAATTTGTCGTAGAGGTTGTTTACCATCGTATTCCGGCTTTACAAAAGGATGACTTCGGGCGTGATCTCCACGCCGAAACGTTCGCGAACCGCGCCGGCCACCTCTCCGGCCAGCTCCAGCACCTCCGCGCCCGTCGCTCCGCCGTGGTTGACCAGCACCAGCGCCTGGCGGTCGTGAACCCCGACCCGTCCGCAGCGATACCCCTTCATCCCGCAGCGGTCGATCAACCAGCCGGCGGCCAGTTTCACCCGTCCCGCACCCTCGGCCGAGGGGTAGGTCGGCAGGTCGGGATATTCCGCGCGCAGGCGTTCGGCCACGGCCTCGTCCACCACGGGGTTTTTGAAGAAACTCCCCGCATTGCCCAGCACCGCGGGGTCGGGCAGCTTCGCGCGGCGGATGGCGCAGACCGCCTCGCGGATCGACTGCAGCGTCACCGCGCCGCGCCGCTCGACTTCGGCCCGCAGACCGCCGTAATCCAGTCGCGGACGGGCCATGCGGTGCAGCCGGAAGGTGGCGCCCAGGACGATGACCCGGCCGCGCAGGGCATGTTTGAAGATACTGTCGCGGTAGCCCAGATTGCAGTGTGCGGCGGCCATGCGGATCGTCGTGCGGCTCTCGACGGCGAAGAGATCCACCGCCTCGAGCGTATCTTTGGCCTCGGTGCCGTAGGCCCCGATATTCTGCACGGGGGCGGCGCCGACCGTTCCCGGGATCGCCGAGAGGTTCTCCAGTCCCCACAGTCCGCGCTCCACGGTCCAGGCGACCAGGTCGTCCCACACCACGCCGGCATCGGCATGGACCTCGACCGTGTCGCTCTCGCCGCTGCCGACGATGCGGATGTCGCGGGCCGCGGGGTGGAACAGTACGCCGTCGAAGTCGCCCGTGAGCAGGATGTTGTTGCCGCCGCCGAGCGTATACCAGCGCCCGATGCCGCCCGCCTCGAAGACCGCTTTCAGGTCGTCGGCCGTTTCGAACGTGACGAGCCGTGCGGCCCGGGCCTCGATGCCGAAGCTGTTGAGGTGGCGCAGCGGCGCCTGTTGAATTTCGTGTATCATAATGTTGCAAAGTTAAAAAATATTTAGTACATTTGGAAAGATTTTCGCCACAAGCCCGCTCTTGCGGCTGAAAAACCGACCGTGTGCAATCTGAAAAACACAAAAAATACCAACTGAAACCATGTTCAACGCTACCGATCTGGAGCAGATCAAGGCCCATGGCCTGACTGTGGAACAAGTTGAAAATCAACTTGACAATTTCAAAAAAGGATTCCCCTTCCTGCCCGTAGTGCGTGCCGCTTCGCCCGCCGACGGCATTTTGGTCCTCTCGCCCGAAGAGGTGGAGGCCGCAGGCAAAAAATTCGACGCCGGACGTGCCGGACGCCGTGTGGTGAAGTTCGTGCCCGCCTCGGGTGCCGCCACCCGCATGTTCAAGGAGCTGTTCGAATTCGTCAACGAGGACAAGCGCGGCAAGGGAATCGACAAACTGGTCGAGGGTCTGGACCGCTTCGCCTTCTGGCCCGAGCTGAAGGCCGCCATCGGCGAGGGTGCCGACGACAAGACCGTCGTCGAGAATATCGTGCGCGGCGCCCTGCAGTACGGCGCGAAACCCAAGGGTCTGGTCAGCTTCCACCTCTATAAGGACGGGGCGCGCAAGGCCGTCGAGGAGCACCTGGTCGAGGGGGCAATGTATGCCGCTTCGGAGGGTGTCGTGCGCATCCACTTCACCGTCTCGCCCGAACACCGTGCCGGCTTCGAGGCGCTGCTGGCCGAGCGCATCCCCCACTACGAGGCCAAATACGGCGTGCGTTACGAGATCTCCTTCTCCGAGCAGAAGCCGTCGACCGACACCATCGCCGTCAACCCCGACAACACCCCCTTCCGTACCGACGCGGGCAAGCTGCTCTTCCGTCCCGCAGGTCACGGCGCCCTGATCGAGAACCTCGGCGACATCGACGCCGACGTGGTCTTCATCAAAAACATCGACAACGTCACCACCGACGAGCGCAAGGCCGACACCGTGGCTTACAAGAAGGTGCTGGCCGGTCTGCTCGTGGAGCTGCAGGCCGAGACCTTCGCCCTGCTGCGTCAGTTCGACGACGGCACGGTCGACCTCCAGGCTGCCGCCGAATTCCTCGAGAAGCGACTCTCGGTCCGGCTGCCCGAAAGCTGGGATGCCGCCCTGGTCCGCTCGCTGCTCGACCGTCCTATCCGCGTCTGCGGCATGGTCCGCAATGAAGGCGAACCCGGCGGCGGCCCCTTCTGGGTCCGCTCGGCCGACGGCTCCTCCCAGCTGCAAATCGCCGAGTCGAGCCAGATCGCTCCCGCCGACATGCCCCTGATGAAGGAGGCTACCCACTTCAACCCCGTAGACCTCGTCTGCGGCGTCAGGAACTACAAAGGCGAGAAATTCGACCTCAAAGCCTACACCGACCCCTCGACGGGCTTCATCTCCTCCAAGTCGTCCGGCGGCCGCGACCTCCGCGCCCAGGAACTCCCCGGCCTCTGGAACGGCGCCATGGCCCGCTGGAACACCCTCTTCGTAGACGTCCCCGTCTCCACCTTCTCCCCCGTAAAAGTCGTCAACGACCTGTTGCGCCCGCAACATCAGGTGACCGAATAGGCGAGGGGGGGCGGCGGGCAGTCCTGATGACGTGAACTACACTCGACTGCGCTCCTTGGGCCAATGGTTTGGCCCAGCCGCGCGGGCGAACCCGAACAATTAAGGGTTCGACGACGTGAATCTCTATACAGCTTGAACAGGGAGGGGGTCTTGCCCGGGCAAGACCCCCTCCCTGTTCAAGCTGTGTAAACATCTGCGCTGTCAAACCCTTATTGTTCGGGTTTGCCCGTCCGGCTGGGCCCGACCACGGGCCCAAAGAGGACAGTCGCGTGCAGTTCACGCTGTCAAGACCGCCTGTTGGCCCTCCTCACCTGTTGGGTTACCTGGATGCTGCGGGTGCAAAAAAGTGGTGGGATTTTTGGGTTTAAGCGGGTGAATCATTATCTTTGTTGCGTGGAAGACTGGATCCATAGTGAGGTGAAGTTCCTGCCCGGGGTTGGGGAGGTTCGGTCGGCGGCTTTGGCGCGCGAGTTGAGGATTCGCACGTTGGAGGATTTGCTGTGGCATTTTCCGTTCCGGTATGTGGACCGGTCGAAGATTTACCGCATCGGGGAGATCCGTGAGGCGGCGGCGCTGACGTACGTGCAGTTTCGGGCGCGGATCACGGGGTTTTCGTATGCGGGCGAGGGGCGCAAGCAGCGTTTTGTGGCCTACGTGTCGGACGGCACGGGGGTTGCGGAGCTGCTTTGGTTCCGGGCGATCAAGTGGATCGAGAAACGGCTGGAGCAGGGACGGGAGTATCTGGTTTTCGGCCGGCCGTCGTTTTACCGCGGGGAGTTGTCGATCGTGCACCCCGAGATCGAGACGATGGACCGGGTGATGAGCGACAAGAGGCTGTGCGCGATGCAGGGGATCTATCCGATGACCGAGAAGCTGACCTCGCTGTTCGGCACGAAGGGGCTGAATCCGCTGATGGCCAAGGCGTGGGAGCTTGCCGGGGGGCAGGTCGCGGACCCGATGCCTGCGGCGTTGCGGCAGCGGTACGGACTGGTGACCTTGCGCGAGGCACTGCATGATGTGCACTTCCCGCAGTCGGCCGAGGCGCTCCGGCAGGGACAGTACCGGCTGAAGTTCGACGAGCTGTTGGGCGTGCAGCTGGGGATCCAGTCGCGGAGGACATACCGGATGCAGCGCAACGACGGCTTTGTCTTCCCGAAGGTGGGCGGGCTGTTCAACACCTTTTATAATGAACACCTGCCGTTTGCCCTGACGGGGGCGCAGAAGCGGGTCGTGCGCGAGATCCGGCAGGACACCGTGTCGGGCTGTCAGATGAACCGCCTGTTGCAGGGCGATGTGGGGAGCGGCAAGACGATGGTGGCGCTGCTGACGATGCTGCTGGCCGTGGACAATGGGTTCCAGGCCTGCATGATGGCCCCGACGGAGATTCTGGCGCGACAGCATTTCGCTACGCTGACGCGCCTGCTGGAGGGGCTTCCCGTACGGGTCGGGGTGCTTACGGGGGCGTCGAAGGCCCGGGAACGCAAGGCCTCGCTCGAGGGTATCGCCTCGGGCGGGATCGATATTCTGGTGGGCACGCACGCGCTGATCGAGGAGCGGGTGCAGTTTGAGAACTTAGGCTTCGTGGTGATCGACGAGCAACACCGCTTCGGCGTCGAACAGCGGGCGCGGATGTGGACCAAGAACGAGCGGCCTCCCCATATTCTGGTGATGACGGCCACGCCCATCCCGCGGACGCTGGCGATGACCATCTACGGCGACCTGGACGTCTCGGTGATCGACGAACTGCCGCCGGGACGTCAGCCGATCCGCACGATGCACTTTATGGAGGGGGCGCGGATGAAGGTCAACGGGTTTTTGCGCCGCGAGATTGCGGCGGGACGGCAGGTCTATATCGTCTATCCGTTGATCGAGGAGTCCGAGACGATGGACTACAGCAACCTGTTCGAGGGCTTCGAGGCGGTGGTGCGGGACTTTCCGGGACCCGATTATGCGGTTTCGGTCTGCCACGGACGGATGAAGGCGGCCGACAAGGAGGAGTCGATGCGGCAGTTTAAGGAGCATGAGGCCGATATCCTGGTCGCCACGTCGGTCATCGAGGTGGGGGTGGACGTCCCCAACGCCACGGTGATGGTCATCGAGTCGGCCGAACGGTTCGGACTCTCGCAGTTGCACCAGCTGCGCGGACGCGTGGGCCGCGGCGGCGGTCAGTCGTGGTGTATCCTGATGTCGGGCGAGAAGCTCTCGCGCGAGGCGCGGGCGCGACTCAAGGCGATGTGCGAGACCACGGACGGGTTCAGACTGGCTGAACTGGATATGAAATTGCGCGGCGCCGGCGATATCAACGGCACGCAGCAGAGCGGAATGGCCTTTGATTTGAAGATTGCCAATCCGGTGATGGATGTCGACCTGCTGCACACGACACGCGATGCGGCGGCCGACGTTCTGGCCGACGATCCGGCGCTGACGAAACCCGAAAACCGGGGGCTGGCCGAGCTTCGGCGACGCTATTCGGGCCGCGAGAGGAGCGATTTTTCGATGATTTCGTGACCGGAGGATAATATAAAGAGGAAAGAAAACGTTAACTGGCAAAGGAATAAAACAAGAATTATGAGAAAGTTACTGATCGTTTTGGCGGTGCTGACCCTCGTTGCGGAGGCTTCGGCCCAACTCTATCACCCGGGTGAGATGTTGGAGTACCGCGTCAGCTACAAGGCCAAACTCTTCCCCAATACGGAGGTGGGTTCGGTGGTGGTGAAGACCTCGAAGGAGCGTTTCCGCGACCAGGACGTGCTGACGGTCGACGCCCACGGACGCACGCTGCCCACCTATCGCTGGTTCTTCGATCTGGACGACCGCTACGTGATCCGCATCGACCCCGAGAAGTTGCGCCCGATCCACTTTTCGGCCGACATCAAGGAGGGAACCTATACGTTCTGGAGCCGTTACGATTACGACTGGGACAACTACCTGACGCGCAACGAGTGGCAGAGCCGCAAGCGCCCCGTGGGGAAGAAGGAGCTGCCGCTCACGGACGAGACGCTGGACGCCATATCGCTGTTTTTCCGTATGCGGACGGTCGATCCCGAGGTCTTCAGGGAGAACAACGCGGGCGAGCTGCAGATGGTGCTCCAGGATACGATCCGCCGCATCAAATACCGTTTCGAGGCCCGCGAGGTGAAACGGATCCGCAATATGGGCCGTTTCCGCACGCTGCGTTTCGCCTGCCAGCTGGGCACGAGCGAGGATTTCACGTTCAAGGACGGCTCGGAGTTCAAGATCTGGATCACCGACGACCGCAACAAGATTCCGCTCTACCTCGAGTCGCCCGTGCGCGTGGGCAGCGTGCAGGCCTACATCTGCAATTTCGAGGGGCTGAAATACCCCGTCGAGAGCCGTCTGAAGTGACGCGATAAGTGCAAATACCCGAATAATTAACCTAAAAAACCTCATGCAATATGGAAGATCAAAGAGATTACATCCCCGAGTACGACGAGGATGAACAGCAATCCGATGCCGGCAAGGCCATCCGCGGCTACCGAATCGTCATCATCATTCTGGCCGTTGTCCTGGCGGCCCTCTCGCTCCTCTACGTCAATATCCACCGCCAGCAGAAGGCCGATTACGAGCTGCTGCGCGTCGACCGCGACTCGATCCAGAGCAATCTGACGTCGCTGGTCGATGATTTCGACCGCCTGCAGACGACCAACGACACGCTGTCGGCCAGCCTGGACTTCGAGCGTCAGCGTGCCGACTCGCTGCTGACCCGCCTGAAGAAGGAGCGTTCGTGGTCGCTGGCGAAGATCAAGAAATACGAGAAGGAGGTCGGCACGCTGCGTACGCTCATGCGCGGCTACATCCGCCAGATCGACTCGCTGAGCACGCTGAACCAGAAGCTGATCAGCGAAAACGTCTCCTACCGCAAGGAGATCTCCACCATCTCGCAGCGGGCCGAGCTGGCCGAGGAGAAGGCCGCCGAACTGGACAACAAGGTCAAGATCGGTGCGGTGCTCAACGCCCGCGGTATCCGCATCGTGCCGCTCAACGCCAAGAGCAAGGAGGTGTCGCGGGTCAATCGCGCCGAGCGTCTGCGTACGGACTTCACGCTGGCGGCCAACAATCTGGCTTCGTCGGGCGACAAGACCATCTACCTGCGTATCCTCTCGCCCGACGGTTACGTGCTGGCCACCGAGTCGCCCATCATGATGGAGTACGAGGGTGAACGGCTGACCTGCTCCGCTTCGCGCGATATCGACTACCAGAACCAGGACCTCGCCATCAGCATCTTCTACAACGGCGCAGGTTTCACCGCCGGTACCTATATCGTGCAGCTCTACACCGACGGCCGTTTGATCGGGACCTCGGAGGTGCCGCTGCGATAGGCGTCCGTGCCGCGGCGGCGGAGGGTTCGCGCCTCCGCCGGTCTGTGAATATGTGAATAAAAGAGGGCAGGCGCCCGGGAGGGGAATCCTTCCCGGTGCCTGCCCTCTTTCTCTCTCTTGCTTGTCTTTCCTTCTTCCCGTTTCTCCGCTTTCCGCCGCCTGTTCCGGTTTCGGGTTTTTTGCCGGGTGTTGCCGGCCGTTCCGTTCGGCCGTGCTCCTCATAAATGAGGATTGCGGAAATGAAAAAAAATGTGCATCTTTGCACTATGAAAAGTTTCGCCGTTTGGTTGGGTATCTCCGTGCTGTGTCTGCTTCCGTTCTCGGGGGCGGCGCACGGGTTTGTGCGTGCGGAGGAGATCGATACGCTGATCGTCGCCGACGAGGTGCAGGTGACCGCCATCAAACAGGGAACGATCGGACGCAACACGCCGCAGGCAGCATCGCTGTTCGGCCGGATGAAACTTGAACGCCAGGGAGTTACCGCCGTGCGGGAGCTGTCGAATCTCACCCCGAACCTCCATATCCCGGCCTACGGATCGCGGATGACCTCGTCGATCTATATGCGCGGCTTGGGGGCGCGTATCGATCAGCCCGTCGTGGGACTCAACGTCGACAACGTCCCCGTGATGAACAAGGACGCCTACGATTTCGACCTGGAGGACGTCGAGCGGATCGAGATCCTGCGCGGTGCGCAGGGGGCTTTGTACGGCCGCAACACGATGGGCGGTTCGATCAACGTATATACGCTCTCGCCGCTGACCTTCAAAGGATTGCGTATCGGTGCGGAGTATGCCACGGCCAACTCGTGGCGGCTCAGGGTCTCGAACTACGACCGGCTGCACGATCGTCTGGGCATCTCGTCGGCCGTGCAGATCCGCTCGACGGACGGTTTTTTCGAGAACCGGTATGACGGCAGCCGGACGGGGGATGAATTTTCGGGCAGCGCACGGGTCAAGGTGCAGTGGCGCAGCCGCAGCGGCTGGATGCTGGACAATGTCCTCTCGCTCGGCGCCACGAAACAGAAGGGCTACCCCTATGCCTCGCTGGAGACGGGCCGCATCGACTACGACGACCCCGCGGGTTACCGCCGTACCTCGGTGATGGACGGGCTGACGCTGCGCCGCAACGGACGGCGGGTCAGCGTGTCGAGCATCACCTCGTTCCAGTTTCTGGACGACCGGATGGAGCTGGACCAGGATTTTCTGCCGCAGCCCTATTTTACGCTGACGCAGAAGCGGCGCGAATATGCCCTGACACAGGATGTGGTGGTCCGCTCGCGCGGCGAGGGCCGTTACCGCTGGCTGGCGGGGGCCTTCGGTTTCTGCCGCATGGGCCGGATGTCGGCCCCGGTGCTCTTCAAGGAGCAGGGGTTGCAGGAGCTGATCATCGACAAGATGGTGAAATACACGGGCCTGGCTCCCGATTTCGGCGGTACGGAGTTCGCTTTCAACAGCGATTTCGACAGCCCGACGTGGGGCGTGGCGGTTTATCATCAGTCGGAACTTCGCCTGGGCCGCTGGCTCGTGACGGCGGCGCTGCGGCTGGACGGCGAGTGGAGCCGGCTGGGCTACCGCAGCTATACCGACGGCACGGTCACCGTCGGCAAGACCGTGATCGAACCTTTTACCGAGTCGGGGATACTGAACAAGTCGTTCGTGGTCCTGTTGCCGAAACTGAACGTGCAATACCGTTTCGGCCGCGGCGAACGGAATTCGGTATATGCCTCTGTGTCGGAAGGTTACAAGGCGGGCGGTTTCAATACGCAGATGTTCTCCGAGGTGCTGCAAAAGGCGCTGAAGGAGCGGATGGGGGTCTACGAACTGCACAACTATACGGTCGACGAGGTGGTCTCCTACGACCCCGAGCGGATCCTCGACTGGGAGTTAGGTACGCACCTGGAGAGCCGTTCGGGCGGGGTGGTGGCCGATCTGAATCTGTTCTGGATCGAGTGCCGCGACCAGCAGCTGACGGTCTTTCCCGAGGGACAGACCACAGGTCGCATGATGACCAATGCCGGCCGTACGCGCAGCCGCGGTGCGGAGTGCTCGGTGCAGGCCGATCTGGCGCGGAGGCTCGAACTGAACCTCTCGTACGGTTTTACGGATGCCCGTTTCCGCCGTTTCGTGAGCGGGGTGAACGATTATGCGGGCCGCCGGGTCCCCTATGCGCCGCGACAGACGGCCGCCGCGCGGCTGACCTGGACGATTCCCGTCCGGCGGTTGGTGCTCGACCGCCTGATCGTCGCCGCAGGAGCGCAGGGGGTGGGCGATATCGCGTGGAACGAGGCCAATACCCGCCGTCAGGGCTTTTATGTGCTGGGCGACGTCTCGGTGCGGCTGGAGCACTCGCGTTACGCGCTGACGGTGTGGAGCCGCAACCTGACGGACAAGCGGTATGACACCTTCTACTTCATGTCGATGGGTCGCGAATTCGTGCAACGCGGTGCGCCGCGGACGATCGGTGTCTCGCTCGCAATAAGATTGTGAAAAAATACGTTTAACAAATAAAAAAACCGAAACGATGAAAAAATTGCTTTTAACCCTGCTGTGCGCCCCGCTGTTGATGACCGGCTGCCTCAGCAATTCCGACTACCAGCAGCCCACGATGCCGGAGTTCACTTTCAGTCAGCTGCAGTTCAAGGGAAAGATGACCGCGACGCCGCTGTCGGGCAGCGAATTCTCGAAATTCACGCAGGACGAGGTGTCGTTTGCCATTCTGCCGCCCGCCGATCCCGAGAAGGACCCCCGCGTGACCCTGCGCCTGCAGAACGTGCGCTTCGTGGAGCAGATGCCTGTAGCGATCGACTGCACCTATCCCAACCTGATCCTGACGGCCTGGCCCTATGACAAGCACCTCACGGCAGCGGCCGCCAGCAAAGACCCGATGTACCCCTATTACCACGGTGTGCCGTTGGATCTCGACCAGAACGGCGAGCCCGATCCGGAGTATCTGACGACCGACCTGCAGGTCGACATCATCTTCGTGAACGACAAGATCACGAAAGCCGGCGTGAAGTTCCACTGCTACACGATGGAGGTGCTCATCGAGGGCGATCCGATCCTCTGATCCGGCGCCTGCGATCCGCTCTTCGGGCCGGCAAAGCGCCCTTCGGACCGGAGTGCGTGATTTGCGCCTGCGGTCCGTGGCCCGTGCAGGGACGAGCCGAATAGACTGTCGGCCGCCGACGTTCGGAATGCTCCGACGTCGTGCGGCCGATATTCCGTTATGCGTCCGTCCGTTTTCGGGGACGGCGATGAAAATTTTCTCTCTTCGGGCATACTATTCGGCCGCACGGCGCGTTTGATAGGCGAAGCTAATGAAAACAAAATGCCTATGAAGCAAAACCGACTCTTGAATTAAAACCTTTTACAGACATGAAAAGAGTATTTTTGTTTTTGGGGACTATCGCCCTGTCGGCCGTTGCCGGTGGTGTAACGGCCTGGACGCTCGGCCGTCAGACCGAGCCCGAGATCGCCTATGTGGAGCGTACGATGCAACACAATCCCGAACTGGGGTCGCACTTTACCTCTTATGAGGCCGACCAATATCCCGATCTGACCTATGCCGCCGAGAATGCCGTGAAGGCGGTCGTCAATATCGAAGCCATTCAGGAGGTGCAGATGCGCCAGCGCTCCTACGACCCCTTCCTCGAATTCTTCGGCATTCCGCAGGAGTATTCGCGCGGCGAGGGTCAGCCCCGCACGCAGGAGCGCCGTTCGGGCGGTTCGGGGGTCATCGTGACCACCGACGGTTACATCGTCACCAACAACCATGTGGTCAGCGAGGCGACCCGTCTGCGCGTGAAACTCTACGACGGACGGACCTTCGACGCCAAGGTGATCGGCACAGATCCCGCCACCGACGTGGCGTTGATCAAGGTGGAGGCCAAGGACCTGCCCACGCTGCCGTTCGGCAGTTCGGATGCCCTGCGCCTGGGCGAATGGGTGCTGGCCATCGGCTCGCCCTTCGACCTGCAATCGACCATCACGGCCGGTATTGTCAGCGCCAAGGCCCGCTCGTTCGGCGCCATCCCCAACGATTTCAGCATCGAATCGTTCATCCAGACCGATGCGGCGGTCAACCCCGGCAACTCGGGCGGCGCTTTGGTCAATACGCGCGGTGAATTGGTCGGAATCAACACGATGATCAAGTCCTCGACGGGCAACTATATCGGCTATTCGTTTGCCGTGCCGGAGGCGATCGTGCGCAAGGTCTTCAACGATCTGAAGGAGTACGGCGTGGTACAGCGTGCCCTGTTGGGAATCACCTACACCCCTGTGGACCAGCGTTTTCTGGATACCGACGAGGGTAAGGCCTCGGGGATCAAGGAGATCGGCGGCGTCTATGTGGCCTCGGTGTTGGAGAACGGTGCCGCTTCGGAGGCCGGTGTGCGCAAGGGCGATGTGATCGAGGCCGTGGACGGCGTGAAACTCAACGAGCAGACCACCCTCGGCGAACAGATTGCCCGCCACCGTCCCAACGACAAAGTGAATTTGACCGTAAAAAGAGGCGCGCAAACGAAACAAATTGAGGTGGTTTTACGTAATAAAGCCGGAAAGACCGAACTCGTTACGCGTAACGACGTCGACGTAGTGGAGATTTTGGGCGGCCGATTCCAGGATGCGGGCACCAAGTTGTGCCGTCAGCTGGAGATCGACGGCGGTGTGCAGGTGGTACAGATCAAGAAGAGCGGTATTTTGGCCCGTGCCAGGGTTCGCGAGGGTTTCGTGATCACCCACATCAACGACCATCCCGTCAAGAGCGTGACCGATATGAACGCCCTGACCGACTCCGTCCGCTCCATCGACGGCGTCTACCCCGACGGCCGCGCCGCCAGCTACGTCCTGGTGGAGTAGGGGGTATCCCCTTGCGACCGAATGCGGAACGTTGGGCGAGTCGGGGTCGGAACGAAAGTGTAATAGTTATATTTTAAGGTATAAAAATGCGTCAGTTAAAGATCACAAAATCCATCACCAACCGTGAGAGTGCCTCGCTGGACAAGTATCTGCAAGAGATCGGCAAAGAGGAATTGATCACCGTGGAAGAGGAGGTGGAACTCGCCCAACGTATCCGCAAGGGAGACCAGGAAGCCCTCGAGAAACTCACCAAAGCCAACCTGCGCTTTGTGGTTTCGGTGGCCAAGCAATACCAGAACCAGGGCCTCAGCCTGCCCGACCTGATCAACGAAGGCAACCTCGGTCTGATCAAGGCGGCCGAGAAGTTCGACGAAACCCGCGGTTTCAAGTTCATCTCCTATGCCGTGTGGTGGATCCGCCAGTCGATCCTCCAGGCGCTGGCCGAACAGTCGCGTATCGTCCGCCTGCCCCTGAACCAGGTCGGCTCCCTGAACAAGATCAACAAGGCCTTCGCCCGCTTCGAGCAGGAACACGAGCGTACGCCCTCGCCCGAGGAGCTGGCCAACGCGCTGGAGCTGCCCCGTGAGAAGGTCACCGACACGCTGCGTGTCGCCGGCCGCCACGTCTCTGTGGACGCCCCCTTTGCCGACGGCGAGGACAACTCGCTGCTCGACGTGCTGATCAACCCCGACTCGCCCAATGCCGACCGCGGCCTGATCAGCGAGTCGCTGGCGATCGAAGTCGACCGTGCCCTGGAGACCCTGACGGAGCGTGAGCGCGATATTATCAAGTCCTTCTTCGGCATCGGCTGTGCCGAGATGACCCTCGAAGAGATCGGCGAGAAGTTCGACCTCACCCGCGAGCGAGTCCGCCAGATCAAGGAGAAAGCCATCCGCCGCCTCCGCCACTCCTCCCGCAGCCGCCTGCTCAAATCCTACCTCGGCTAATCCCGGGCCCGGGACAAAGGGCGGCCCAAAAGAAAAAGGGCTCGAGAGGGCGTAAGAAGAGCCCGCGGAACGCAAGAAACGGGGGGAACCCGACACCCGTCGTATCCCTCCCCCGTAAATAGCCAAACCCCGGAATCCCCGCGACAATATGAACCTTGTCGCGGGGATTTTTATCGAACGGAGCCTTGCCGTCCGGCTTGTCCGCTATGTATCACGATCGTTCAACCGCCGCTCCGTGAATCGATCGTAAAGCCTTCAGCGCCAACATCCACCGGATAAATCCGCAGATCCCCATCTACACCAACCGGAAATATCCACTGCCCCGTGTTTTGTATGTACAATAAAAATAAATCCGTGTAAACTTTTGATTTACACGGATTCGGCATTTGCTTTTTGCGGAGAGAGAGGGATTCGAACCCCCGGTACAGTTACCCGTACACCGCATTTCGAGTGCGGCCCGATCGACCACTCCGGCATCTCTCCCTTTTGTGGCGCTTTGCGGGTGCAAATATAGACAAAAAATCGTTCTCCGCAAACTTCAAACCATTATTTTTTGTGCTCTTGGCGCATTTTTTTCGTTTTCATGCAAATTCTGCTTATCTTTGCTTGACGAAATAGCCGCTGTGGCAATATTCACGGTACGATTTTCGTTATATAAGCAGTTACCTAATTCTGTATGCGTTATGAAGATGTGGAATCCGAGTCTGAACCGAATGGTCATCCTTGCCGCCTGGCTGGCTTTGGGAGGCTGTGCGTCGCAGGCTTATCTGCCTGCCGGCGACGACCTCTATGCCACGCACGATCGCAACGAAATACTCCGGCGCAAGCAGGCCGAAGCCGAGGCCGCGCGCGCCGAATACGAAGCCCGTACCGCGGCGCTCAACGCCCGATTGGCCGAGCTGGAGCTGGCACAGCGTCAGCAAAACAATGCCGGCAACTATTCGGGCAGCAACCCGAACAGCTATGCCGACGTGCTGGTCGACGACTATGAAACGGCCTACGCAAGGCGTCTGCGCGGATTCACTTCGCCGACCTATCGTATGCCGTCGAGTTACTGGAACCTGCGTTACAGTTCGCGGTACACCTATCTCTCGGCTTACGATCCGTGGAATTACAACATCATCGTGATGGGCGACGAGGCCTGGGTCGAACCCAAGTATATCACCGCCATGTTCGGCACGTGGGGAACTCCGTTAGTCAGCGTCGGGTTGTACGGCGACTGGGGATGGCCCTATTACCGCTTCGGAGTCAGCCGTGTCTGGGCGCCCTCGTGGGGCTATGGCTTGGGATGGCCGCACTACCACTGGGGATGGGGCGGTTTTTATCCCTATTACTGGGGGTGGGGCGGCATGTATCATCCCGCGCATCCCGGATTCCGGCCCCAGCCGGGCAGACCTTCGCCCAACTATCCCAACTATCGGCCGGGCGGCACGCATGGGTTTGTCCGCCGCACGGCTCCCGGTGCTCCCGTCGGATCGGGTACGGGCGGCTATCGTCGGCCCGGCAACACGGGCACGGGTTCGGGCAACACCGACCGTTACGGCAACTCCTCGGGCGGCAATAACAACAATGTACGGCCCGGGGTCGGCAGCGGGAACTATCGTCCGGGCAACACCCGTACCCGCACCAATTCCACCACGCAGGAGAACAGCGGCTACCGTTCCGAGACACGTACGCGTGACAACGACAACCGTTCGTCGGGATCGACGCGTCAGGAGGGCGGCAGCTTCCGCAGCGGAGCGGGCAGCAGCAACGGCGGTTCGTATCGTTCGTACGGCGGGAGCGGTTCGTACGGCGGCGGCACGCGTTCGGGCGGCGGCAGCGGCGGCGGGCGCCGTCGGTAAACGGTAAGAGGCAAGGTTCGTTACACACCTATTTATAAATTAAGAAAAGAGAGACCATGAAATACTCCATCAGCTCGTTTTTGGCGGCAGCGCTGTGGCTTCTGGCAGCCGGCAACGCACAGGCACAGCAGGCCGCGTCGACTATGTGGTTCGAGGGAATCGCCATGCAGCAGGCCGGACTGACGGCCGACGATCTGGTCCGTTTCGGCACGGCGCAACCCTTCGGCACCGCCCGTTCGATGGCGATGGCCAACGCCTTCACCTCGTTGGGCGGCGACCTGGTTTCGGCCTCGGTCAACCCTGCGGGTTTGGGCATGTATCGCAGCGGCGAGGTGGCGGTGACGCCGCTGCTGACCCTGCAACGGGGATCGAGCGACGTGCGGATGACCGACAACGCGAAGTCGCGCATTACGTTGGGCAATGTCGGTCTGGTCTTCAAGACCTATGAGGGTACGGGTGCGGTGACCAACGTCAACATCGCCTTCGGATACAACCGGGTGGCCGACCTGAACTATCGGATGTCGGGCGAGTGGCAGGGGCGTAAAGGGCCGGACGGCGTGGTCCCCTCGATCCTCGACGTGATGGGGCGCCAGCTGGACTATTACGGGTTCAAGAACAGCAACTACGGGGAGAATATGCCCGATATGTGGGGCGCGCTGCTGGCCTACAACGGCTATCTGCTGGACGACGATTACTACCCCTACGTGGGCGGCGACGCCTCGATCGGCCGGGCCTACAACATGGAGAGCCGCGGATCGGTCAACGAGGTCTACTTCGCCGTGGCCATGAACTTCGGCAACAAACTCTACGCCGGCATCACCCTGGGCGTGCAGAGCCTTTCGCAGAAAAAGAACCTCTACTACGGCGAGCAATACGACTATGCGGGGGGACGGCCGACCGATATGGAGAGCGTCCTGAACCGCATGCACTACAACCAGGCCGCCAAGACTGACGGCGTGGGTTTCAACGCCAAGATCGGTCTGACGTGGCGCCCGACGGGCGGTCTGCGTGTGGGTGTGGCGATACACACCCCGACGTGGTATGCCGTCGACCACGAGTACGGCGCGCAGATGTCGGCCCTGCGTTACGACGCCGACAAAAACAGCGTGGTCCCCGTCGATCTCGACACTGAGGGGACGTGGGTCGACTCGGGTCCCGACCAGTGGAAATTCACCACGCCGACCCGTCTGTTGGCCGGTATCTCCTACACGTTCGGCACGCGCGGCGTGGTGGCCGTCGACTACGAGCGCACGTGGTACAACGCCATGCGCGTGAGCAACGTCCCCTACTGGGTGCCCGGCTCGTGGGCCGACAACCTCACCGGAGAGGCCTTCCGCGACACCTTCCGCGGCAGCAATACGCTGCGTGTGGGCGGCGAGTTCAAACCCTCGGGCGCCTGGTCTGTGCGTGCGGGTTATGCCCTGACGGGCAACATCCTGCGCCACGAGTCGGACCTCTTTTCGGGCGCCATGCCCACCCGCACGGAGTGGATCACGGCCGGTGTGGGCCGCCGTTTTGCCCACGGCATCACGCTCGACCTGTGCTACCAGTACGGCCACACGGACTACAATGCCTGCCGTCTCTTCTATTCGATGGGGTACTCCGACAGCGGCATGCTGACCGATTACGATCTCTCGGAGCCGCTGTCCACGAGCCAGACGCGCCACAATATCGCGCTCACGCTGGGCGTCCGCTTCTAAAAACGCCTGGAGGGGGAGTGATGCGCAACCGGTTGATTGAATGACCGAATGGTGCTTCGCAACCTGAAAAATATTTTGGATGTATTGAAAATATTGCTATTTTTGTAATCGCAAACAACCTTTTCGTTAGCCCGAATACATAGCCGAATTGATCCGAGCGATGGTCGGGGCGAGGAATGGCACTATAAATTTAACACAATTTGCCTATGAAACATTAGCGTATTCGATACGCACATTTTAACATATTTGGAAAGCATTTAGCCTTTATTCTGCCCAATCCGAAAGTTTGGCGACTTAATAGACTTGGTAGGAATAACAGCGAAGACTCGTACTTTATGTACGGGCTTTTGGTTATTTTATCAAGTCAGGTTACGCCAAACACCGCGGATTGGGAAAATATACTGAAAGTACCGTGCTTTTTTTGTGCGTATATCCCAAACTCCAAGGTACTGACGGAGTTCCCTGAAAAGCCGTTAAGTGAGTAGGGAAATGAAGAAAAAATTATACAATGATGAAAAAGATTCTATGTTTAATAGCATGTTGCTTTAGTATGTATTATGCACAAGCGCAAGTAGCAACAGCCGCCGCCATTGCGCAAGCGATAAAATGGGCGGTTGGAACTACTGTAGTAATTTATTCCAATATGCCTAATGCAGAATATACAGTGGAATTTAAGGGTTCCGATGGAGTGTCGTATGCCAAAGTCGGTTCTGCGAACGAAGCAATTTTGGCCGCAGTCGCTGCATTGGAGAATGGTGCAGAATATGCACATATAAGATCTCAATATCCGACGGTTCATCCTTCATGTCGTAATAACCGATACACGCGACGAGATATCTCTTATTTACGGAGCAGACTATAAAAAGGCACTACAAGATTAAAGGCCTGAAAATTACATATGTAGTTATAATTGATTTGATATTATCAACTTTAATTAAATGAAAAACATGAAATCTATTAAGGGTATGGCAGTACTGCTTTCGGTCGCAATTTCGGCTGTGGTATTGCTGACGTCTTGTGGATCTTTTTCCAATATAAGCGAAGAAGATGCCTATAATTGGGGGTATTATACCGGTAAAGCAATAGGCTCCATGATAGACAACTAATCTTATAGCGACGGTGGCAGTCCGACATTGTCGGACTGCCTTTTATTATTTTTGTCCTATTAAGGTATGAGAAAAATATTGATTATCCTTGCTTTGTCGTCCGTGTTCAACGGCTGCCTGTCCGATAATTATGATGTAGATATGGTAGATGTCGAGGGCGGCACATTCGTTATGGGAAGCGACGACGAAGAGGCGGACGAAGACGAACGTCCGTTGCACTCCGTAACGGTCAACAGTTTCAGGATCGGGCGATTTGAGGTGACGCAAAAGTTGTGGAGACTCGTTATGCGCGATAAAAATCCATCCGCTTTCAAGAACGATGATAATCCGGTGGAGTGCGTCTCGTGGTTCGATGTGCAGCTATTTATCGAAAGACTGAACAAACGGACGGGGCGCACATATCGTCTACCCACGGAGGCGGAATGGGAATATGCGGCAAAAGGCGGGCGCTTGGGCCGAGGAGGCAAATACAGCGGTGGGGAAATCGAGCAGGTCGGATGGTTCGTCGCGAATTCGGACAGCACGACGCACCGCGTGGGATTGTTGGTGCCGAACGAATTGGGCATACACGATATGAGCGGAAATGTGCATGAATGGTGCAATGATTTGTACGACAGCTTGAGTTATGCGGATATTAATCGCCGTATTTGTCCGTCGAGCAAAGAGGCGGTAAGGGTATATCGCGGAGGAAGCTGGGCAAGCGACCGCAGATATTGCCGAGTGGCAAACCGCAATAAACATTATGCGAACTTGCGGCATTGTTGCCTTGGATTCAGGCTTGCGGAAGATATAGATTGACATTTTGTACGCGCAATGGCGGAATAATCGGCCGTCGGTGTAGCGATTTTGGAAACAAAATCGTATATTTGCGGTAAGGAAACCAAAAACTTACCGCAATATGATTAAGAGATTCTTTACTTTCGCCTTCGCAGCCTTCCTGGCCGCTGCCTGCGCGCCGTCCGCCGCTCCGGCCGACGACACCCCGACCGATGCCACGGAAGAGGCTCCCGCACCCACCGATCCCGACCCCGTCCAGGTCGAGGCACTGAAGGGCGCCCCCGCCATTCGGGTCAACTACCGCATGGTCTACAACGGCAAGGTCGCCCCGAGCGGCACCGAGGTCGTCGTGTCGGGCAAGACGGCCCGCGTGGTCGCCATTCCCCCCGCCGACCGCGCCAAAGCCAAGGATGCCGGTCGTCCGCAAAGTGCCCACGGGGTGAAGACCGCCACCTTCGTCGATTACGGTGCCGGCAAATATTACCGCCGTTCGGAACTGCCCGACGAGCGGATCATCTCGACGGTCACCCCTTTCAAACTCGGCGACAACCTCACCGCCAAGGAGGACCAGGAGTATATGGGGCTGAAATGCAAGGTGGTCGGCACGTCGATCAACTCCAACGCCATCGAGGTGTGGTATACCGACGAACTCCCTTATCGCGGTACGCCCAATCCCGGGGTAGGTGTTCCCGACGGTTTGGTGCTGCGCATCATCCGCAACGGCAATTCGATCGTCGAGGCTACCGAGATCCAGCCCCTCGCAGCGGCCGAGAAACTGTTGCCCGCCACGTGGGGCGAGGTGATGGAGGCCCCCTACTATCAGTATGCCATCAACCAGAGCGGCGTTATCACCATCCCCGTATTCGACGAGGACCGTGTCTGCTTTAACGGCGCACGCCTTGAGGAACAGGAACTTGCAGCCGACGTGGTCTATCAGTGCGGCGGCGGTACGATCATCCTGAAGAAGGTTCAGCTGCCCGAAGAGGTCGCCGACCGCGATATCTTTGTCGAGGTCGTCCAGTACTCCGAGGGCGACGCCTACGACCGTACGGGTTCCGTTTTCGTCGTTCCCACGGCCAAGGCCCAGAGCTTCATCGACGCCATTCGCGACCTGAAGAGCGTCCCCGCCTTCACCGCTGATGACACCGATTTCCACGGTCTGGTCTCGACCGCCGAATACGACGTTCCCGTCGAGCTGATGCGTTTCTTCACCGGTTTCGGTGTGCGCCAGTTCAACCACAACGTCGTTCCGGGTCAGAAATGGGTTGAGTCCGTCCTCTACAAGACCGAGGTCACCGCACTGTCCGAGCATCTGCAGGGCGAGGCCTGGATCGGCGCCTACATCGGCAACTGGGACGCCAAGGGCCACCGCCTGACCGTCAACCTGAAGTACTATCCCGACGGCGAACGCCGCCAGACCCGCGCCATGCCCCTCTTCAACACCGTAAACTATCTGGAGCAGGCCGGCCAGCCCTATCCCACATTCCTGCTGAACAACACGCTCGAGGTTCCCTTCACCCTCGCCGAGGATGTCACTGATACGCAGCTCTTCTTCCTCACCACCGGCCACGGCGGCTGGGGCGGCGGCGACGAGTTCAACCAGAAGCCCAACACCATCCTTCTGGACGGCAAGAAGGTCATCACCTTCATCCCCTGGCGTGACGACTGCGCCACCACGCGCAACAACAATCCCTGTTCGGGCAACTTCTCCAACGGTTTGAGCTCGTCGGATCTGAGCCGTTCGAACTGGTGCCCGGGTACGGTGACTAACCCCGAATACATTGTCCTCGGCGACCTGAAGGCCGGCCGCCATGTGCTGACCGTGCAGATCCCGCAGGGTGCCCCCGCCGGCACGAGCCAGAGCTACTGGTGCTTGTCCGGCACGCTGCTCTACTAACCTCTGTTGCTCTTCCCATACGCCCGGCCTTTGCGTCGGGCGTATTTTTTTTATTGCCGTACAAAATGTTGATAATCAAAAGAAAACAGGTTCTATGGCTGCCAAAACGGCAAATCGGCATAAAAAATATTTGGAAAAGCGCATTTTTTGCGCTATCTTTGCAGAGCAAACGAGGAAATACGTTTCGTATTAACGATACATCGCGGGGTGGAGCAGTTGGCAGCTCGTTGGGCTCATAACCCAAAGGTCGGAGGTTCGAGTCCTCCTCCCGCTACCAAAGCGGACGACGAAAAGTTGTCCGCTTTTTTTGTCCTGTTGCAGAACGCAGCACGCTGACGACGGCGGTATCCGGGGGAGGAGATCCGCAGATACGAAAAACCCCTCTTGACACAAACGTCAAGAGGGGTTTTTATGAGATGGACCGGTCGCGGGGACGGAGGTGGGGCCTCCGCGGCGGACGTGCGGATGGGGTGGGGATCAATAGAGCAGTTTGCCCTGGCGGACGCGGTTTACGAGGCGATGGATCTCCTGCCATACGTCGTCGCCGAAGGTCGTGCCGACAACCTCGATCACCTTGCCGGCCGTGATGGCGCCGATCGTGCCGCACTGGCGGAGGGTGAGGCCCTCGCACATGCCCCACATGAAGCCGGCTGCGTAGAAGTCCCCGGCACCGGTGGTGTCGACGCGTTTGGCGGCGGCCATGATCCCTACCTGGGCGACCTCCGAACCGCGTTTGATCAGCGCACCGCGCATGCCGATCTTGACGATCGCCAGTCCGCACAGCTCCGAAATGGCTTGCAGGGCGTTCAGCGGTTCCGTCTCGCCGGTGAACTCGCGGGCCTCGTCCTCGTTGGCGAAGACGATATCGACGTAGTCGCGAACCAGGCCGTGCAGGAAATCGCGGTTCTCGGCCACGACGTTATAGCTTGCCAGGTCGATGGCGACCTGTAGTCCGTTCTCCTTGGCCATGCGGGCGGCGCTGGAGATCAGGGTGTGGTTCTGCACCAGGTAACCCTCGATGTAGAGACAGTCGTAACCCGCGAAAAGTTCGGGGCGAAGCTCCTCGGCGGTCAGCTCCAGGGCGGCGCCGAGGTGGGTCACCATGGTCCGTTCACCGTTCGGGGAGATCAGCGATACGCACTTGCCGGAACGCTCCTCGCCGCGGAAGATCGACGGCTCGATATGGAGGTTGACCAGTGCCTGTTCGAAGAAGTCGCCCGTGGTGTCGCGGCCGACTTTGCCGATGTAACCGACCGAAGCGTTGAGCTGGGCCATCGCGCGGATGGTGTTGCCGGCCGAACCGCCCAGCGAGAGCGAATAGGGCAGGCCGGCCACCGATTTGGAGATCGTCTTCTGTTGCGCGGCGTCCACCAGGCTCATCGAACCCTTGCCGAGGCCGAATTGTTCCAGCACCGCGTCGCTCTTGAGGTTGACCAGCATGTCGGTCAGAGCGTTACCTATGCCAATGACGCGTTTCATCTGATTATCTCGAGAGTATGCCTACCAGATCCAGCAGCGAACGGTCGATGGTCTCCTTGTGGCAGATCGCCTTGGTGAAGGGGACATAGACGATTTCGCTGTTCTTGATGCCGATCATCACGTTGCGCTGACCCTGCAGAAGGGCCTCGATGGCCGCCTCGCCCATCCGTGAGGCCAGGATACGGTCTACGGCCGTGGGCGATCCGCCGCGCTGCAGGTGACCGAGGATCGTCACGCGGGCGTCGTACTGCGGGAACTCCTCCTTCACACGCTGGGCCAGACCCATGGCGCCGCCCGTCGAGGGGTCTTCGGCGACTAAGACGATGGCCGAGTTCTTGCTCTTGCGGAAACCCTGGTTGATCAGTTCGGCCAGCTGGTCGACCTCGGTCTTCATCTCGGGGATGATGGCCGCCTCGGCACCGGTGGCGATGGCGCCGTTGAGGGCCAGGAAGCCGGCCGTGTGGCCCATCACCTCGACAAAGAACAGCCGCTCGTGGCTCGAGGCCGTGTCGCGGATCTTGTCGACGGCATCCATGATGGTGTTCAGGGCGGTGTCATAACCGATGGTCTTGTCGGTGCCGCCCAGGTCGTTGTCGATCGTGCCGGGCAGGCCGACGATGGGCACGTCGAACTCCTGCGCGAAACACTGCGCGCCCGACAGCGAGCCGTCGCCGCCGATCACCACCAAGGCGTCGATCCCTGCGGCCCTCATGTTGTCGTAGGCCAGCTGGCGACCCTCGGGGGTGCGGAATTCGGCGCAGCGGGCGGTCTTCAGGATCGTGCCGCCCTGCTGGATGATGTTGCTGACGCTGCGCGAGGTGAAGGTTACGATCTCGTTGGTGATCAGGCCCTTGTAGCCGCGCATGATGCCTTTGACGGCAAAGCCGTTGTAGATGGCCGAACGGGTGACGGCGCGAATGGCCGCGTTCATGCCGGGGGCGTCGCCGCCGGAGGTCAAAATACCGATAGTCTTAATTGCCATATCTTTAGTGTTTTAGTCTCTGTTTGCACAGGCAAAATCCGTGCTCGTCCGTTCGCTGCTTCTGGTGCGGGCGCGCTCCGATGACGCGACCCCCGGGATCGTCCGGCGCCGGTTTCGCACTGCAAGTTACGAAAAAATTCCGTTTATCGCAAGCGGTTTTCGATAAAATGCCTGCGCGCGTGGATCCAGAAATAGAGCACGCCGCACGCGTTGACGGCGAAGGCCATGAAAAACGCCGCCCGGTACCCGAGATGTTCGCTCGCGGCGCCGCCCAGGATGATGCCCGCGCCGATCCCCACATCCCAGGCCGTCAGCAGGGTGGAGTTGGCCGTTCCGCGCCGGTCGTTCGAGGCCAGGTTGATGAAGATGTTCTGCATCGCGGGGAACATGTGGCCGTTGCCCAGACCCACGATGAGGGCCGCCGCATAGTATCCCGCCTCGTTGGGCAGCACGACGAAGAGCAGATAGCCGAAGACCGAGAGCGACATGCCGAAACCGGCGTTTTCGAGGATCTTGCCCCGGCGCAACGACCGCGCGCCCGCCAACCGCGAGAGCATCAGCCCCACGGCCAGCAGCCCGAACCACGCCCCCGTGCCGGCGTTGATGTGCATCACCTCGCGGCTGTAGATGGCCAGGTAGGTCGACACGATGCCGAACGAAAACGACATCGCCGCCATGGTCGCCGCCTCGGGCCAGCCGTGCAGCAGGAAGAACCGGTCCCACGAGAGTTTGCGGCGGTTGGGGAGGGCCGGCCGCGCCGGGCAGTCGAGTGTCGCGTCGAAGAGCAGGCCGACGGCGGCGACGGCTAACGAAAGCCCGAAAAGCAGTTCGAAATCGTGCACCGTATTGTAGAGATAGAGTCCCGCCGACGGACCCACCGCCATGGCCAGGTTGTTGCTCAGGCCGAAATATCCGACCCCTTCGGTGCGTCGCGAGGAGGGCAGAACGTCGATCATCACCGTACTGCTCGACACCGTAGTGGCTCCGAACGGCGCGCCGTGGAGCGTCCGGATCAAGGCAAAAAGCACCAGCGACGAGGCCGCGAGATAGCCGGCGAAGAGCAGCGCGAAGAACGAATAGCACCACAGAAGGACCTTCTTGCGTTCGAAGCTGTCGATCAGATAGCCGCTGAAGGGGCGCGCCAGCAGGGCCGTGACGGTGTAGCCGCTCAGGACGATCCCGATCATCTGTTTGTCGGCGGCAAAACTGTCCCGCAGATAGAGCGGCAAGAGCGGCATGATGAGATAGAAGGCGAAAAAGAGCATGAAATTCGCCGTCCACACCTTGATATAGTTGCTGTTCCAGAGTTTGTCCATCTTCAGTCTCTTCTCTCCGGTCTTTCCGGCGGTTTCCGGTCCGACCGTTTTGGCCTGCAAAGATAGCTCTTTGGCCGGAATAGTCAACACGCGGTGCCGAAATTTTTCTGCGCCCAACTCTTTCGGGAACGGGTTCGGGCGGGCGGTTTCGCGCTCCCGGTGCGGGCGGAGTCCGTGGCGGCGACGCCTTTTTGCGGCAAGCGACTGGGTATATTATATTATAAAAGGCGTTTTTTTGCCCCCGAACGGTACAATGTAGGGAGAAAACCACTATCTTTGTCACTTCAAATTTTCTATATAGAAACACTTTTTTACGGACATGGAAAAGGACTCGATTCACGTTGTCTTTGCCGAGGAGCAACACGCAAAATTCTCCGAAGAAATTTGCCAGTTGATCTATGAGTCGGCTTTGCAACGGGGTACCGGCATCGCCAAGCGATCGCCCGAGTACATCGCCTCCAAAATCAAAGGAGGCAAAGCCGTCGTCGCATTAGACGGCGACCGGCTGGTCGGATTCAGCTACATCGAGTGTTGGGAACACGGCGACTTTGTGGCAACTTCCGGTCTGATCGTCCGCCCCGAATACCGGCATATGGGTTTGGCGGCGAAGATCAAGACCAAGACCTTCGAACTTGCCCGACGACGATTCCCGTTTGCCAAAATATTCAGTATCACCACCTCGCTGCCCGTCATGAAACTCAATTCGCGTATGGGCTACGTGCCGGTCACCTTCTCCGAGCTGACCGAGGACGAGACCTTCTGGAAAGGATGCGAAGGGTGCCGCAACTACGACATCCTCCAGCGCAACGGCCGCCGGATGTGTCTCTGCACGGGCATGCTCTTCGACCCGAAGACCCCCTTGCAGGAACCCTCGCGGATGGCTCCCTACAGGATGGCCCTGAAGACGAAAATCAAAAATCTGTTACACCTTAAAAACCGATAACAAACAAAAGAGAGAGATAGAGCCATGAAAGAGAAGTTGGTTTTAGCATTCAGCGGAGGTTTGGACACCTCCTTTTGCGTAAAATACCTCAGCGAGGAGAAGGGTTACGAAGTGCACACGGCCATCGCCAATACGGGCGGTTTTTCGGCCGAGGAGCTGAAGATTATCGAGTCGAAGGCGATGCGTCTGGGCGCCGCGAGCCATGCGGCGCTCAACATCGAGCAGGAGTACTACGAGAAGAGCATCCGCTACATGGTCTACGGCAACATCCTGCGCAACGGCACCTATCCCATCTCCGTAAGCTCGGAGCGTATCTTCCAGGCCATTGCCATCATCGAATACGCCAAGAGCATCGGGGCCAAATATGTGGCGCACGGTTCGACGGGCGCCGGTAACGACCAGGTGCGTTTCGACCTGACGTTCCAGGTGCTGGCTCCCGAGATCGAGATCATCACCCCCACGCGCGACATGACCCTCACGCGCGAGTTCGAGATCAACTACCTGAAGGAGCACGGCTACGAGGCTGACTTCCGCAAACTGGAGTATTCGATCAACAAGGGGCTGTGGGGCACCTCGGTCGGCGGCAAGGAAACCCTGCACTCCGAGCAGACGCTGCCCGACGAGGCCTATCCTTCGCAGGTGACCGCCTCGGGCGAAGAGACCCTCCGGCTCACCTTCGACAAGGGTGAACTCTGCGCCGTCAACGGCACGGCCTATGCCGACAAGGTCGAGGCG
>CAZHMX010000005.1:0-32774 GCA_964533725.1 uncultured Alistipes sp.
CTGGTTGGGGTTGACGGGCTTGATGATATAGTCGGCGATCTTCGAACCGATGGCCTTGTCCATGAGGTTCTCCTCCTCGCTCTTGGTGACCATGATCACGGGGGTTGTGGGCCGCAACTCCTTGATTTTCGGCAACACCTCGAGTCCCGTCATGCCGGGCATCATCTCGTCGAGGATGATCAGATCGTAGGACTCCTCCTGCACCATGTCGATGGCGTCGTAGCCGTTGTTGCAGGTAGCGACCTCGTAGCCCTTGGCCTGGAGGAAGAGGATATGCGGTTTCAAAAGTTCGATCTCGTCGTCGACCCAAAGAATCTTAACCATAAACGCATTTATTACAGTACAAAAATAACGCTTTTCCCTCAATAACGCAAACACGCGGCCAATTATTGTTCCGTCATCGCAAACTCCCGCGCCTCCCGCCGCACGGGCTTTGGTACGAATCTTGCGCCGACGGGGGCGTAAGTAAAATTGTAAAAAAACTGTTCACGTGAAAAAAATTGTCCTTTCATTCGCTTCTGCGTTCGCGCTTTGGGCCGCTGTTCCTTCGTCGGCACAGACCGCGACACCGCCGTCGGCCTGCAAAGCCGACACCGTGCTGCTGTCGGAAACCCTCGACAACAACTATCGCGTACGCCGCTACCGCATCACCAAACCTTCGGATTCGGTCTACACCGTACAGTATCGGATCAACGTCGCCGCGCTCGATCCCGCGCTCGACCGCAACCAGCAGGAACTCAAGCTCCTGGGCGACGCCATGAACCGGCTCCTGCAGGACACGACCATGCAGCTGCGGTCGATCGCCGTACAGGGTTACGCCTCGCCCGACGGCCCCCACGCCTTCAACGCGCAACTGGCACGCAACCGCGCGCTGAATTTCAAAAATTACCTCGAACGCCGCTTCCGTCTGGCCGGCAAGGGCTATCGCGTCACGACCGAAGGGATCGTCGACACGTGGGAGAATGCCCGTGCCTGGACGGCCGACACCTCCGTGCCCGACCGCACGGCCGTGCTCGAGATCATGGGTTCGAAGGCCGACGCTTCGGCCAAACAGCAGCAACTCGCCAAAATTCCCGCCGCATGGGACTATCTGCGGCGCGACGTGCTGCCCGCCATGCGTCGCGTGGAGGCCACCCTCGAATTCGAGAGCTCCTATCTGGTCACCGACCGCACCCTTATCGAACAACAGCCCACGGTGGCCGTCATCCCCGTGGTGGAGGAGGTGGTCGAGACGGTCGTCAACGAGTGTTGTCCGCAGATGGATCCCAACAACCCCTGCGCCTTCTGGATCGACGAAGAGATCAACGGGCTGATCGTCGAAATGCCCGACGAGGATTTTTAGGGATTTATCAAGAATTTCAGAAAGTTCCTTCACACAGGCAACGCGTTCATCTTTTTGCAGATGAACGCGTTGTGTCTATTCGCAGCACTGCCCTACCGGCCGAAACGGGGACGGACATAGCGGTCGAGGGGCGAGGTGAAGTGCAGCCCGGGAAGCGTGAACCCGTCGTCGTGCCGCTCGAACGAGCCGAGGGTCCGCAGATCGTCGGCCGAAACGGCGTAGTAACGTTCGGTCTCCTGCGAGGCGATACGGATCGTCCAGTCGATCGGATTGCCGAAGATCACCAGCTGTTCGCGCTCGGGGTTCCAGTCCGGCACCCCCACACGCTCCACCCGATAGTCGGGCATCCGCAGGGCATAGAGCGACCCGTCGCGCGCCGAAAGCAGACCCAGGCAGCTGCGGTCGCGGATCTCCGTAATGAATGGCCGCACGATCTCGACCCCTTCGGGCAGGGGAATCGGCCGGACGAAGGGGCGCCCGACCACCATCTTCAGGTGGAAGAGTCCGCCCGCGGCATCCAGCACCAAATAGCCCTCGTCGTACTCCTTGCGGGCATTGGGATCGCCCGACAGCACCCGCGCGGGAAACCGGAAACCTTTCGCCCGCAGCGTACGGGTAAAGCGGCTGCTCTTGGCCGTATCCAGCACGTTGGTCGCCATATCGACAAACTCCATCCCGCAGTCGGTCATCCGAAAGACATCCGACGGCATCTGCAGCTGCACACGGCCCGAATGCGACTCCAAAAGCGGGTAGAGTCCCACACCGGGCGCCCGGACATCCGCAGGTGAGATGCGCACGTTAAAACTGTGGAACACCGCCTGTTGCGAGGTCATCGGCCGACCGGCCACCGAATCGGGAAAACGGCCGTCGGCCACTAACTGGCGGGCATAAAAGAGCGGCAGCACGGCATCGAACTCCTTCTGCGTGAAGGTTTTGTGCCCGTCCACCGTCGAACGCACCGCACCTCCCTCGGCGGGGGTCAGCTGTACAAATTCATGAAGCACCGAACTGTACAGCACAAAAGGGCTTTTGTCGGCGTTCACCGCCACAAAATTATAGAGCCCGGGCACCTTCCAGGCGACCAGAACCGCCACCGTCAGGGCCAAAAAACATTTTGAAAAACGGGTCATCGTTATCTTTATTTTATGCACCTTTTCTTGTCCCGGCGGTATACGAAACGGTTCGACGGCCGCCGGGTTGAACGAAAACGTCTCTTTAATCCTGGCACCCCTCTTTGAACCGCACGACCGAAAGCCACACCAGTGACCCCGACAAGAGGGTCCAAAGGCCGAGCAGCGGCAGGAATCCGTTATAGGCCTCCGCACCCGGAGCCTGAAAATAGAGGGTCAGCCACAGCGCCGCGACCACCGTATTGAAGGCCCGGCGGCGCCAGGCGGGCTCCAGCACCACCCATGCCGTCAGCAGGTAGCCCGCCCAGCCGGCCAGAAACCAGGGCGCGGCCGACAACAGCACGCGCAAGGTCAGTTCGCGGGCCACCAGACGGCTGAAATCCGCCGCCAGCAGCGCATAGTCCGCCGCAAAGCAGACCGCCAGCACCGAACAGCCGTAGAGCAGCATCGCCCCCACCATCCGCTCGGGCGGACAGGGCAGGTGCAGCGTCAGCTTGAAGCAGCGCTGTTGCATTTCGGGGGCGAATTGCGCCACAGCCAGCAGCACCCCCACGATCAGCGGAACAAATTGCAGCGTGTCGACAAACAGCGCATCGCGCAGGATCATCACTTCCCAAATATGGGCCGCCCCCTTGAGGGCCACAGCACGGTGGAGGCGCAACAGCGCATAGAGCGCGAATCCCACGACAACCGCAGCCGCAGGCAGCACGAAACGCCGGGTTTTGATCCACTCCTTGTAAAATACAGCCTGTATCATCTCATCAAACATTTCAATATTTGCCAGTCAGTCCGATAAACAGATCCTCCAGCCCGGCCTCGCGGGCTTGCAGATCGGCGTAGGGAATCTGCCGGCTGCACAGCGCCGCGGCAATCTCACCGGCGGGCAGCAGCGAACAGAATTCCAGCCGGCGGCGCATCACCGACGGATGATAAATCCCCTCGATCGCGGGAATCTCCGCACGGTCGTCCCCGAGGGTGGCCGTGTAGATCCGCGCCCGGCGAAGCAGCTCATCCAGAGGCATCTGCAGCAGGATACCGCCGTAATCCATCACGATGCAGTCGTCCACCAGCCGCTCCATATCCTGAATAATATGCGACGTAAGGAAGACCGTCTTCTCCTCCGCCTTGGCATACTCGCGCAGATAGTCGACAAACAGCCGGCGGTAACCGGGGTCCAGACCGATCGAGAAGTCGTCCAGCACCAGCAGGTCGGGATTCTGGGCCAGAATCAGTCCCAGCGCCACCTGCGAGCGCTGACCGCAGGACATGCGCGAAATACGCTGTCCGGGCGCCACCTGCAACCGGTTCATCAATTCGTAATAGGCATCGCGACGCCAGCGGCCGGGATAGAACGAGGCGTAGAATTTCTCGATCTGGGCAATGTTCATAAAGCGGTATTGCACGTGGCCCTCGATCAACAGTCCGATGCGGCGGCGTGTCTCGGGCGAGAGCGTTTGGATCGGCTCGCCGAAGACGCGGCACTCGCCCGAAGTGGGTTTGAGGTATCCGCTTAAAATATTGATTGTCGTGGTCTTACCCGTACCATTTCGTCCCAGCAGGCCGAGAATCCGACCGCGCGGAACGGCGAACGAAAGGTCACGGTAGATCGTCCGCTTGCCGTAGGTGTGGGTCAAGCGAACACATTCGATTATCTTTTCCATCGGGTTAAATCAAAAACAGGAAAAACAGCAACGGCAACAGAATTCCGGCCAACAGCTCCAGACCGCCGCGGCCCCAGACGCCCTTCGGACCCTTCATCATCAAACAGCCCGTGAGGATGACAACCACCAGTCCCGCAGCAAAAAAGTCCGAAAACCAGCGCCACCAGCGGCCCGGGTTGAAATGCAGGCGGGTCATCGCACCGAGCAACGGCCGACGGTGCAGTCTTTCGTAGACCGCCTCCCCCGTTGTCGTCGTCACGGTGAGGGTCGCCCCCTCTCCGAGGAAGACCTTCAGCCGGTCGGCCGCGGGATAGTAATGTTTGGTGTAACGCTCCGCGATCTTCAGCTCCGCGAGCATCGCCTCCACGGCCGCACGGTCCATCTGCCCGGTGGTCGGGGCGACACGGCAGGCGACGCGCTCGACCGAATAGTCGGGGTTGAAGGTATCGCGGTGGTTCAGGGCGATACCCGAGACCGCATAGATCAACAGCATCCCCGTCAGAAAGAACGACAGCTCGCGATGCACCGCACGACTCCAGCGCCGCACGATGCCGCTATTCCATTTCATACGACACGGCCTCGACATAATAGAACGACAGATACTCCTTGCCGCAGGTGGCCTTGCGCTCGGCTATGCGCCGGCGGAAATCGGCGATACGTCCCTCGACCGTCGCAGCCTGCTCGCCGCGGGCCTTTTTCTCGGTATCGCAACCGGCCTCGGTCTCACCGTGTTTTTCGTCCGTGCGGGCGGCAACCTGCGCCTCCCAGCGGGCCAGATAGGCCTCGTCGACACGCTCCTCGCACAACCGGCCGCGCACGCGGACCACACGGTTGACACACTGCGGATCGAAGTGTCCCAACGCACCGCTCTCCACGCGGAGGGTCTTCGTGTCGTCGCTACCCATCAGGAAGATTTTGCGCGCACCGTGTTTGCAGGTGTGGGTGCAGACACCCTCGATCCAGACCGTCTGACCGGTCAGCGAGTCGGCCGCGGCCAGCAGGGCGTCGATCTCCATCGGAGTCTCAACTCCGGTTTGGGCCGCCGAGGGGTTTTGCGCGGCGCGGTTGCCGCACGAGGTAATGCCCAACGCGGTCAGGCCGCAAAGCAGGCAAAGAAAGATGTTTTTCATGGTCTTTTGCATTTTATTTGACCCAAAGATAGCTCTTTGCGTCGCAGCGTGCAAACCCGACGGCCGTAAATACCTACTAATGGTTAAGCCTCGTCCCCTTTTTACCGACTTTCGACGATCTCGCGGGTCAGGAAAGCCATCACGTCGCGGCCGTCGGGGGCATCCTCCAGCGCCGGCCGCTGCGCCCGGCCGAAATCGACCCGCCGCGGATGTTCCAGCGCCCGGGTCACCACGCACTGCAACTCCCCGTCGCGGGTGTCCAGCCATGCGGCCACCTCCGACAGATCCCGATAGCGGCGGAGCGATATTTCGCACAGCGCCGCGGGAAAGGTGTCGGATTCGGTCAGGATCCGGTCGCCCGAGACCGTGTGGGGCACGCCGGTCATCTCCAGGAGGGCCCGCCGCTGACGGAAGTTGTTTTTGAGTTTCCGTCCCGCCTCGGGGAGCGTCCAACGCAGGTCGTAACCCTCGGGCAGGAAGATCATCGAGACGCTGCGGCAACCCAAACCCGAATAGGCGGCCACATCGTCGGCCAAAGCGTGCAACTCCTCCCCCGTCTCGTCACCGCGAAGCACCGCCACCGAATGGCGGCTGCCCCGCAAGAGGGTGGGAATCATCCCGTAACGGGCCTTGAAGTGACGCACGGCATTGTCGCCGCCCGTGGCGATCACGGCGTCGGGCCGCACGCTCCCGTCGTCGAAACGGACCGCCACCGAGGGGTCGACGGCACGGAGTTCGCCGACCATGTATTCGATCAGCACCCGATCCTTCGACGAGGGTTTGACCAGGCACCGGTGGCCGCTCGTCAGGACGCACAAAAGGTCGTAAAAGCCCACCAGCGGGATATTGCCCGCCATCACCACCAGCACGTCGAGCGGCCGACTGACAGGCAGCCGGTAGCCTCCGGTCCAGCGTTCCAACTCCTTGCGTCCCAGCATCTCGGAGCGGATCGCCTCCACCGCCCGCACGATCTCCGCCCGCGTAAACCAGCCGTTGGCCCCGACCGCCCGGCGGATGGCCTCGCGACTCGCGTCATCGGCACCGAACGTCGCCAACCGCTCGCCCAGACGGACGAAATTTTCCACCATTCGATTTTCCATGCCACAAAGGTACGTTTTTTTTGTCCAGACTCCGCCACCGACCGTCAAAAAAGCGCCGCAGGATATCCTGCGGCGCCCTTGAAATCGACGTTCCCGACAAGGCCGGACACACGGACCGGACCATGCCGGTACGAGGAAACGACGGTTAAATAACAACGCTCCTTACAACAGCTGCGGAACGAAGGAGGAGGCGATCAGAATAACGATGCCGACAAGCAGCACCGCGATCGTCGCCCGCGAGCAGCCTTTCCACTCCTTGAGGATGATGCCCCAGACGTTCGAGAAGACCACATTCAGGGCCATCAGGATACAGAACGAGAGCGTGTAGAAGGCGCTGTCCTCCGGCAAAAAGCCCTTGCCCAGGGCCAGGCCGAAGAACTGGCTGTACCACAGACCGCCGGCCAAAGCGCAGAAGATCAGGTTATTCACCCACACGTCGCCTTTACGGTAATCGCCCCACGTGCGGTTCCTGCCGTTCTGCCACAGGCAATAGAGGGCGTTGGTCGCAAGACCGCCCAGCGTCACCAAAAGCGTGGCGGGCAGCGAGGCGAACATCGGGTCGGACGCCGCGAAACGGATATCCGCGCCGAAGGTCAGTCCCACATTAAAACAGCCGCTCATAAAGCCTGCCAGCAGGGCGATAGCGATACCGCGCGGGAAGTTGAACTCCTTGACGGCGGCCCGTTTCTGCTCCTCCGACTGCGAGGCCGACTTCATGCCGCCCGCCACACCGATCACGGCAATACCCGCGAGCGTCACCGCCACGCCGATCAGCACCGAGGCCGTCAAGGCCTGCAAGGCCCCCATCTCGGGGAAGAAGATATTCAGGAAGACCGGCCCGAGCACCGTGCCCAGCGCCGCGCAGGTACCCAGCGCGATCGACTGGCCGAGGGCCACGCCCAGATAGCGCATCGAGAGGCCGAACGTCAGACCGCCCACGCCCCACAGCACGCCGAACAACACCGTCATCCACAAACGGAACGGGTCGGCCGCACCGAAAAGTTCGCCGAGCGAATGCCCCGCCGGAATAGCCAGCAGCGCACCCGCCAGCGGAAAGACAAGCCAGGCAAAGAGTCCCTGCACCAGCCAATAGCTCTCCCAGCTCCACGCCTTGATGCGGTTGATCGGGACATAACAGCTCGACTGGCAGAAGGCCCCGACGGCAATAATAAGCAAACCGATGAGGATCTCCATTATCTGTGCGAAGTTACGTTGGTTTCATAGGATTCGATCTCGGGGATAAAGCCCTCGCCGACAGGGACGTCGTTCTTGAGGCAATACATATCCCAAACGGCCGACCAGGGCATCGACTTGGCCTCTTCGAGCATCGCCAGACGCTGGAAACCGCGGCCCTGCAGCTCCATCTCGCGGATGGCGGCGACGGGCTCCAGCATGGCGCAGAGCATCGACTTCTGGGCGGCACGGCTGCCGATGACATAGGCGCCGATACGGTTGATCGAGGCGTCGAAATAGTCCAGACCGAAGTGTACGCGATCCAGGGCGCCGGCACGGACGATCTCCTTGCAGAGGTTCATCGTGGGATCCTCCATGATCGTCACGTGGTCGGAGTCCCAGCGCACCCCGCGCGTGACGTGCAGCATCAGCTCGGGAACGTAGAGCAACATCGACGAGACCTTGTCGGCCGCATCCTCCGAGGGATGATAGTGGCCCGTGTCGATAGTGTATATCTTGTTGTTCTTCACGCAGTAACCCACCACGAATTCGAGCGATCCGCTGGTGAAGCTCTCCAAACCGATACCGAAGGTCTTGGACTCCAGACAGTCCTTCATGTGCGCATACGGCGTCGAGAAGATCTCGTCGAGGCTCTGTTTGAAGAGCTCGCGGTAGAGGTATTTGTTGACGGTGATCTCCTTCGAACCGTCGTGTACCCACAGGTTCATGATACAGGGATCGCCCTGCGCACGGCCCATCTCGTCGGCAATGGCACGGCAGCGCTTCGTATGCTCAACCCAGAAGGCGCGAATCGAGGCGTCGGGATTCGAGAGCGACAGATCGCCCGATTTGGGGTGCGAGAAGGAGGAGGAGTTGAAGTCCAGCTTGAGGTTGTTCTGCTGCGCCCAGTCGATCCAGCTCTGAAAATGTTCGATGCCGATCTCGTCCCGGTCGACCTTTTTGCCGCCGAAATCGCCGTAGATGGCGTGGAGGTTCAGGCGGTGCGAACCCGGGATCAACGACATCGCCTTGAGGATGTCGGCCCGAAGCTCCTCCATATTGCGGGCACGGCCCGGATAGTTGCCCGTGGTCTGGATACCGCCCGACAGTGCGCCGGCCTTGGGTTCGAAACCGACGACGTCGTCCGCCTGCCAGCAGTGGATCGAAAGGTGGAAGTTCTGCATCTGCTCCAACACGCGGTCGGTGTCGATGCCCTGCGCAGCGTAACGTTCGCGCGCAATTTCATAAGCTTTAAGGATCTGTTCCGTTTTCATTCGTATCGATTTTTAGTTTTGATTGGTTATTTTCAGATAGTTGGCATAGGCTCCGTTCCAAAGTTCGGTATCGGCGGGCATATAGGTGTCCAGGTCGAGCGAGCGGCGAACCGCAGCACGCAACGCGCTCACGCTGTCGGCCTCGCCCGCCGCAACGGCCTGCACCATGATGTTGCCCAGGGCCGTAGCCTCCGCAGGACCCGCCACGACGGGCATCCCGATGGCGTTGGCCGTCCACTGGTTCAGCAGGGCGTTGCGGCTGCCGCCGCCGATCACGTGCAGCACCTCGATCCGGTGGTCGGAGAGCTGTTTCAGGTCGTCGATCACCTGACGGTAGCGCAGGGCCAGACTCTCGAAGATGCAGCGCACGAACTCGCCGCGCGTGCGGGGTGCGGGCTGGCCGGTCGCTTCGCAGTATCCGGCAATCGCCTCCAGCATATCGTCGGGGTTGGCGAAGCAGGGAGCGTCGGGGAAGATCACGCTGCGGAAAGCCTCGGCACGGGAGGATTCGTCGATCAGCGTCGGGTAATCGGCATCGGGCCAGGCCGTGCGGCAACGTTCCAGGAGCCACATGCCGCAGATATTCTTCAACAGGCGGATCGTCCCCTCGACACCGCCCTCGTTCGTGTAGTTCAGCGTCTCGCTGCGCTCGTCGATCACCGGAGCCTGCGTCTCTACCCCCATCAGCGACCAGGTGCCGCTGCTCAAATAGGCGAAATCGGCCGTTGCGGCGGGAACGGCGGCCACGGCCGAAGCGGTATCGTGACCCGCGACAGCCACCACCGGCACGGCACCGAGACCCGTCATCTGCTGCACCTCCTTCCGGAGACAGCCCACCCGTTCGCCCGGGCGGACCCAGCGGCCGAACTGTTCCTTCCGAAGTCCGACGGCGGCCAGCAACTCCTCGTCGAGCCGGCGCGAACGGGCATCGACAATCTGACCCGTCGAAGCGATCGTATACTCCGTAACCACCTCGCCCGTAAGCAGATAGGCCAGTGCATCGGGCATAAACAGCACCTTGTCGGCCGCTTCGAATGCGCTGTCGCCCCGGCGGCGCAACGTGTCGAACTGAAAGAGCGAGTTGATGTTCATCACCTGGATACCCGTCCGGGCATAGACCTCCTCGCGCCGCAGACGCCCGAACAGCGCCTCGGGAGCGCCCTCGGTATGGGGGTCGCGGTAGGAGTAAGGCAGGCGCAACAAACCGCCGTCCTTGCCGACCATCACGAAGTCGACGCCCCACGTGTCGATACCGATCGACGTCGGCACAATACCCCGCGAGGCGACGATCCGAAGCCCCTCGACAATGTTGCGATAGAGCTCGTAGATATCCCAATGGAAGTGGTCGCCCACACGGATCAGGTGGTTGGGGAAGCGGTTGATCACCTCCATCTCGACACCCTCGTCGCCGATTCCGCCGAGGATCGTACGTCCACTGGTGGCACCCAGGTCTACTGCAAAATAGGTTGTCTTCATATCTCTTGTGTTTTATTTGATTATCGAACCGCGAAAACGCACGCCCCGCCGCAGGTCGCTGCCGAAATAGAAACCCGGCTGTGTAGGCTGGTTGTAAGCGACATTCTGCGTGGTAATGGAGTGGCGGTAGGGAATATCCTCGAGAAAGGTGTGGAAACGATAGGGCGTCGTGTACGGGGTGACATAGAGCCGCAGGGCCCCGCTGTCCTCCGTGCGAATCAGAACCTCCTCGCGCCAGTCGCCCAGCAGATCGCCCGACAGACAGACATTGGCCTTCGATCCGTTGTTGGCCGCGCAGCCCTCCATCCGGAAGATCGGCTCGCACCGCCGGGTCCCGGGATTGTATTTGGTGATGACGTTTTTGTCCAGAAGTTCGCGGTTCAGATCGCCCGTCCACCACACGGCCGAGTTGATCGAGAGGGTCGACTGGTCGGGGTTGACCACCTCGCCCCGGTAATTGCGCACGCCACACGAACCCTCCTCGCCACCCTGCGAACCGGGGCAGGCCGACCACAACTCCAGACCGTAATTCAAGGGGTCGATATCGGCAGCCATGCAGCGGCCTACGTCGAAAGGCTGGGGCACCTGCCAGAAGACCTCGCCCGTTGCAGCGTCGCGGAACGACGAGCCGTCGCGCTTGTTCTCGTGACACCCCCACAGCTGGAGCCGGTTGTCGTTCGGAATGAACGCCGTGACGTGCATAGCGTCGCCGTGGTACATGCCCGTGGTATAGAGCCCTTTGCCGTCGTGATCCACCGCCATCTGACCGTAGATGATCTCGTCGCGGCCGTCGCCGTCGACATCAGCCGTGCGCAGGTTGTGGTTACCCTGACCGGCGTAGCCCTCGTTTCCCGCCTCGTCGGAGTCGAAGACCCAGCGCACGGAGAGTTCGCGGCCGTCCCAGTCGAAGGCCGCCAGCACCGTGCGGGTGTAATATCCGCGGCACATCACCACCGAGGGACGGATGCCGTCCAAATAGGCCACCGTGGCCAAAAAACGGTCCGAGCGGTTGGCCCGGTCGTCGCCCCAGCGTTGCAGGTCGCCCCGCTCGGGGATGTAGTCGACGGTCTGCAGCGCCGCACCCGTGAGTCCGTCGAAGACCGTCAGATACTCCGCTCCCCGAAGAATGCGGCCCCGGTTGCGCCACGGCCCCAGGGGGTGGTTCTCGATCCCCGCCTCGCGATAATCCTTCGTCGGATCGCCGATCACCCGGCCGCAGCCGTCCACCGTACCGTCGGCCGTCTTCATGACCACCTCGGCCCGTCCGTCGCCGTCCAGGTCGTAGACCATAAACTGCGTGTAGTGCGCTCCGGCGCGGATGTTGCGTCCGAGGTCGATGCGCCAAAGCCGCTCGCCCGTCAGGCGGTAGCAATCCACGTAGACATTGCCCGTATAGCCGTCATGCGCATTGTCGTGCGCATTCGAAGGGTTCCATTTGAGGATGATTTCGAACTGTCCGTCGCCGTCCACATCGCCCACCGAGGCATCGTTGGCGGTGTAGGTATAGGCTTCGCCCGCGGGAGTCGTCCCGCCGTCGGGCACGCAGAGCGGAATCTCGAGGTAACCGACCGGCGCATCGGCATTAAGGACAAACGTGTCGAGCGATCGGCCCGTGGCGGCATCGCGCAACTCGTATCGGGCCGCCGCCACGCCGTCGTACCGCTCCTTAAACCACGTGACATCGGCCACCGGGGCGGGATTGATCCGCCGGCCGTCGCGATAGAGATCGAACGCCGCATCGTCGGCATCCGACGAGAGGAAACGCCACGAGAGCATCACCGAATCGGCCGACTGCCGCACCGCCACCAATCCGCGCCCCAACTGTTCGCGGCGGAGTTTGCCGTAGTCGTAGGCCGTGCCCCCCGTTTGCGCGAGGGCAGCCACCGACATCGACACCGTCAGTACAACAAGACAAAATTCTCGGAGCAGATTCATCTTCCTATTCCTTGCCGTTTTTTATTCCGTTGCAGGCGGCCCAACCTGTGCTTACCGCCTTACATTGTTGCAAATATAACAATTTTTCGGCACACGGCAATAGCAATCGGCGGGGAATATCGTCCGACAGGACTCCATCGCGATATTTTACAGGAAACCCGCAAAAAACGCCCGCCGGTCTTTCGACGGGCGGGCGCATTTCCAGGGGATATTTCCGGCAGATCAACTATTCCTTGTGAAAGGAACGCAGATCGAGATACAACTCGTCCAGCTGTGCCGGATCGACGGCCGACGGGGCATCCAGCATCACGTCGCGGCCCGTGTTGTTCTTCGGGAAGGCGATATAGTCGCGGATCGAGTCCGTGCCGCCGAAGAGCGAGCACAAACGGTCGAAGCCGAAGGCCAGACCGCCATGGGGCGGTGCACCGTACTTGAAGGCATTGATCAGGAAGCCGAACTGCTCCTCCGCCTGTTCGGGCGTGAATCCCAAACACTTGAAGACCAGAGCCTGCAACTTGGGATCGTGGATACGGATCGAACCGCCGCCGACCTCCGTGCCGTTGCAGACGAAGTCGTAGGCATTGGCACGCACGCGGCCCGGGTCGCTCTCCATATATTCGACATCCTCGGGTTTGGGCGAGGTGAACGGGTGGTGCATCGCATAGAAACGCTGCGTCTCGTCGTCCCACTCGAACATCGGGAAGTCGACCACCCACAGCGGGGCAAACTTCTTCGGGTCGCGCAACCCCAGCTGCTGGGCCACCTCCAAACGCAAGGCGCAGAGTTGCGTCAGCGTCTTGAACTTCTTGCCGCAGAGGATCAGCACCAGGTCACCGGCCCGGGCGCCGCAGCGCTCGGCCATCGCGCGGACCTCGTCGGCCGTGTAGAACTTGTCGACCGACGACTTGACCCCGCCTCCGGCATCCAGACGGATCCAGACAAGCCCCTTGGCGCCCACCTGCGGACGTTTCACATAGTCGGTCAGGGCATCGATCTGCTTGCGCGTATATCCCGCGCAACCCGTGGCGGCAAAGCCCGTGACGTACTCGGCCTCCTCGAAGACCGAGAAGCCGTGGCCCTTCGCAAGATCGGTAAGGTCCGAGAACTCCATGCCGAAACGCAGGTCGGGTTTGTCCGAGCCGTAACGCTCCATCGCCTCGATCCACGGCATGCGGCGCAGCGGCTCCGTGAACTCCACGCCCAACACCTCGCGGAACATGTGTTTGGCCCAGCGCTCGAAGATCTCCAGCACATCCTCCTGCTCGACGAACGAAAGTTCGCAGTCGATCTGCGTAAATTCGGGCTGACGGTCGGCGCGCAGGTCCTCGTCGCGGAAACAGCGCACGATCTGGAAATAGCGGTCGTAACCGGCGACCATCAGGAGCTGTTTCAACGTCTGGGGCGACTGCGGCAGGGCATAGAACTGGTTGGGATTCATGCGGCTCGGCACGATAAAGTCGCGCGCGCCCTCGGGGGTCGATTTGATCAGATAGGGGGTTTCGATCTCCAGGAATCCCTCGCTGTCGAGGAAGCGGCGAATCTCCTGGGCCATCCGGTGACGCAGGATCATGTTGCGCTGCAGGGGCGGCCGGCGGAGGTCCAGATAGCGGTATTTCATGCGCAGATCGTCGCCGCCGTCGGAGTGCTCCTCGATGGTGAAGGGAGGCAGCTGCGCCCGGTTCAGGATGTTGATCCGCTCGGCCGCCAGCTCCACATCGCCGGTGGCCATCTTGGGATTTTTGGCCGAACGCTCCACGACACGGCCCGTGACCTGAAGAACATACTCGCGACCTACCTCCGAGGCCACCTCGCGGGTTTGGGCCGGCGAACCCTCCTCAACGACGATTTGGGTCAGACCGAAGCGGTCGCGCAGGTCGATAAAGGTCATCGCGCCCAAATTGCGCACCTTCTGAACCCATCCGGCCAGCGTGACGGTCTGGCCGACGTCTGCGGCACGCAACTGGCCGCAAGTGTGTGTACGATACATATAGGGGTTTGAATTTAATCTCTTAACAACTTGCAAAGGTAATAAAAAAGTCGGGGCATCCGAAAGTTTGCGGCGATTTTTTACAGAAAATCATCGATATGCGACCCTCCCCGCGCACAACGGCGGCACGGCAGCGACCGGTCACGCAAAAAACATGGCGGTCTCCGGGGCCGCCGCCCGAAAAAATGCAGGAAACAGCCCCTCCGAACAGCTGTTCCGGCAAGTCCCCGAAACAGAGACCGCCCCCGCCGGAACAGAGACCGGCGGAGGCGGAAACATTAAAAATCGGACTTGTCGGACCGCTCCCCGAAGGGATCGCTCCATCCTGTCGCACCACCCTACTTGCGCATGTGGAGTTTCTTCTGCGTAGCCTCGTCGAGGGCCTTGTCGCGACCGCCGCCGAGGGCCTGGTAGAGGTTGATCACCGCCTTCCACTCGTCGTAACTGTCGGCAGCCTGCGAAAGCTGGGCCGACAACAGCGACTGCTCGGCCGTCAGGACATCGAGGTAGGTGGTGGGCGTGTTGCGCATCAAAAGCCAGCTGCCCTCCACGGCACGCTCCAGGGCGGCGATCTGACGCACGCGCAGGTCGCGCTTCTGCTCGGCGGTCCTGCACTCGGCCAGGGCGTTGTTGACCTCGGCACCGGCATTCAGCATCGCCTGACGGAAGGCCAGGGCGGCCTCCTGCTGCTGGGCGCGCGAGATCTTGACCTGCGCACGGGCGGCGCCGGCATTGAAGATCGGCTGCACGAGCGAAGCGGCGGCCGTCAGGAGCAATTTGCCCGGGTTGACGATCACACCCGCATTGTTGGTCCAGCCCGCCGTACCCGAGAGGGTGATCGAGGGATAGAGGGCCGAACGGGCCGCCGCCGTGGCGTAGTAAGCCTGCATCAAAGCGGCCTCGGCACTGCGGACATCGGGACGGTTGGCCAAAAGCTGAACGGGAACCCCCACCGCCCAGTCCGAGGGCAGCGCGGCATCGGCAAACGTTCCGCGGGCAATGGTATGGGGCACATCACCCAAAAGCGAACACAGCGAGTTCTCGACCTGGCGGATCGAATAGGCCAGATCGTGGGTCGACGACTCGACCGCCAGGGCATTCGCCGTATATTGCAGGATGCCCACCTCGTTGGTCATACCGGCCTCCTTCATCGCGCGCATCGTCTCGATGCTCTTGTTCCACTTCTGCACCGTCTGCTGGGCGACTGCGTACTGGCTGTCCAGCATGACCAGCGTGTAGTAGAGGTTGGCCACACCCGCAATCAGCTGCGAGCGAACCGCCTGGCGATACTCGGCGCTCTGGGCGTAAACGGCCTTGGCGCGGCGCTTGCGGTTGGTGATCCCGTTGAAGAGATCGATCTGCCAGCTGGCGGTAACCGGGACGCTCCACGTCCACGTGAAGTCGGACTTGTCGAAGCTGCTGGCACCGCCCTGGGGCGCCAGATTAAACGAGGGCAGATACGAAAGACGCGCCGTCTTCAGCGCCGCCGAAGCCTCCTCCAGACGCCAATAGGTCGACTGCATGTCGGTGTTGTTCTCGAGCGCCTGTCCGATCAAAGCCTGCAATGCGGGGTCGGTGAAGATTTTTTGCCACTCCACGTCGGCCATATTGCGGTCCGAGGTCTCCACCCCCTGCCCGTAGAGGTTGTCGGTCGGGGTCTCGGGGCGGGTGTAGGGCTTGTAGATGCCGCAGCCGCACATGGCGACGGCTGCAGCTATGATGATCAGTTTTTTCATTTCCTTATTCATTTTCGTCCTCAACCTTGTTTTCGGGGTCCTCCAAAGCGGCCTGCACCGACCAGTCGGGGTGGCTGTCGATCTGCACGGGGCGCAGCTTCTCCTGCAAAGACTGGAAGGCAATAAAGAGCGTCGGCACTAAGAACAGCAGGGCCAGCGTTCCGACAATCATGCCGCCCACGACGCCCGTACCCAGCGTACGGTTACCGTTGGCACCCACACCGTGGGCTAGAACCAGCGGGATCATACCGAAGACCATCGTCAGCACGGTCATCAGGATCGGGCGCAGACGGACCTTGGCGGCCGATACCGCAGCGGCCGGGAGCGACATGCCCGCACGGCGGCGGTCGGCGGCGTACTCGGTCAGCAGGATGGCCGTCTTGGCCAGCAGACCAATCAGCATGATCAGACCCGTTTGCAGATAGATGTTGTTCTCCAGACCCAGCGTCTTGGCGAACAGGAACGAGCCCATCAGACCGCAAGGCACCGAAAGGATGACCGCGAAGGGGATGATAAAGCTCTCGTACAGGGCGCTCAGGATCAGATATACCAGCAAGATACAGATACCGAAGATGATGGCCGTATTGTTGGTCGTCTGGCTCTCCTCGCGCGTGATGCCGCCGAATTCGTAGCCGTAGCCTTTGGGCAGCACCTGCTCGGCCACCTCGCGCACGGCGCGGATGGCGTCACCGTTCGAGTAACCCCCGGCGGCCGTACCGCTGATCTTGATCGAGCCGAAGAGGTTGAAACGCTCCAGCGCTTCGGGACCGTAGACCTTCGTCAGCTTGACGAACTGGCTCAACGGCGCCATCTGGCCCTTGATGCGGATGTAGGTGTTGTTCAGCGACTCGGTGTCGAGACGATACTTCGGATCGGCCTGCAGCATAACGCGGTATACCTTCGAGAAACGGTTGATGTTCGACACATACTGACCGCCGTAGTAACCGGCCATCGTGGAGAGGATCTCCGTGGGCGAGACGCCGGCGCGTTTGGCCTGTGCGGCATCCACATCGACGATATACTGCGGGAAGTTGATGTTGAAGGTCGAGTAGGCGCGTTCGATCTCGGGACGCTGGTTCAGCGCCGCGACATAACGCAGGTAGACGTTGAAGAAATCGGTCACCGAACCGCCGGCACGATCCTGCAGGTACATCTCGATACCGTTCGAACTGCCGTAACCGGTGATCATCGGCGGCACGACGGCAAAGACCTGCGCATTCTTGATGTCGGCCGTGCGGGCATAGATCTGTCCCACGACAGCCTGTACGGCGTCGGCCTTGTCGGGACGCTCGTCCCACTTCTTCAGCTTCACGATCATCATACCGTACGAGGGACCCTGACCGCCGATCATACCGTAACCCGTCACCTGGTTGTAGTTGGCGATCTGCGGGATGCCTTCCAGACGCGAGGCCACCTCTTCGATGATCTTGTGCGACTCGCCGAGTGACGTACCGGGCGCCGTGGTGATGTTGACCATAATGGTACCCTGGTCCTCATCGGGCACCAGACCCGTCTTCGTGTTGTTCATCAGCACGACCAGCGCGGCAATGGCGGCGCACAGCGTACCCCACGTCAGCCAGCGGTGTTTGATAAAGAGCATCACGCCGAACTTGTATTTGTTGACCAGCGTCGAGAAACCGGCATTGAAAGCCGTACGGAAACGGGCGGCAAAGTTGTGGCGCATCTGGCCGTTCTCATCCATATAAGGCTTCAGCAGCAGGGCGCAAAGGGCCGGCGAGAGGGTCAGGGCGTTCACGGCCGACAGACCCACGGCCACAGCCATCGTGATACCGAACTGCGTGTAGAAGATACCCGACGTACCGCCCATCGCCGTTACCGGCACGAATACTGCCATGAAGACCAGCGTCGAGGTGACAATCGCCGACGTAATGCCCGACATGGCGTCGACCGTGGCCATATAGGACGAACGGTAGCCCACGTCGAAGCGTGCCTGCACGGCCTCGACCACAATGATCGCATCGTCGACCACCGTACCGATCGCCAGCACCAATGCAAAGAGCGTCAGCAGGTTGATCGAGAAGTCCGCGATCCACAGGAAGAAGAAGGTACCCACCAGGGCCACCAAGATGGAGATCGTCGGGATGAGCGTCGAACGGATATCCTGCAAGAAGAAATAGACCACCAGCACGACGAGAATAATGGCCTCCAGCAGCGTGCGCAACACGTTCGAGATTGAGGCGTAGAGGTAGTCGTTCACACTCATCAGGTGGACGAACTCCAGCCCCTTGGGCAGTTCTTTCGAGATCTCGTCCAACAGCGCATCGACATCCTCGACCACCTGCGTGGCGTTCGAACCGGCCGTCTGGAAGACCATCGCCGTGATACCCGGGTGGCCGTTCGTATAACCGCGGTAAGCATAGGACTCACTGCCCAGCTCCACCTTGGCCACATCCTTCAGACGCAGCACGCTGCCGTCGGCATCGGCACGGATGACGATCTCGCCGAACTCCTCGGGGGTCATCAGTCGGCCGCGGTAGCGCATCGTGTACTGGAACGTACGGTCCGAATTCTCGCCCAGCGTACCGGCCGCCGACTCGATATTCTGCTCGGCGAGGGCCGCCGTAATATCGCTCGGCACCATACCGTACTGGGCCATCGTCTCGGGGTCCATCCAGATACGCATCGAATAGTCGGCACCCAAGGCGAAGAACTCACCCACGCCCTGAATACGCTGCAAACGCGGTTTGACGTTAATGTTCAGATAGTTGGCGATAAACGTTTCGTCATACGTATCGTCGGGGCTGGCCAGCGAAAAGATCTTCAGCATCGACGTCTGACGCTTCATCGTCGTCACACCGATACGCGTCACCTCCGCAGGCAGCGAACCCGTGGCCATGGCCACCTTGTTCTGCACGTTCACGGCCGCCATATCGGGGTTGATGCCCTGTGCGAAATAGATCGTCAGCGAGCCGCTGCCCGAGTTGGTGGCGCTCGAGGTAATGTAGGTCATACCCTCCACGCCGTTGATCGCCTCCTCGAGGGGAACGATCACCGACTTCTGGATCGTTTCGGCGCTGGCACCCGGATAGGAGGCGCGCACCATCACCGTCGGAGGTGCAATGTCGGGATACTGTTCGATCGGCAGATTCGCCAGACCGACAATACCGGCCAGGACGATCACCACCGAAATCACCGTCGCAAGGACGGGACGTTCGATAAAATGCTTCAGTGTCATAGCGGCTTACTCCTCCTTGTTTTCATCCGTTTGCGCAGCCTCGGCCGGTGTTGCGGCCTTGGGAGCGACGGGAGTACCCTCGCGCAGCAGGCCCACACCCTCGGCCACGATCACATCGCCGGCATTCAGGCCCGAGAGCACGATATACGAACGGCCGTCGTTCTGGTCCAGCACCTCGATGATCGCCGAAGTGGCCTTGCCGTCCACCACCTTGTAAACATAGATCTTGTCCTGAATCTCGAACGTGGCCACCTGGGGCACGACGATATAGTCGGTCAGGGTCTGCGGAACCACCACGCTGCCCGAACCGCCGCTGCGCAGCACGCCGTTCTTGTTCGGGAAGACGGCTCGCAGCTGCACGCTGCCCGTCTGACGGTCGATCACACCGCTGATCGACTCGATACGGCCCGGCTCCTCATAGGTCGAACCGTCGCTCAGCTTCAGCGTCACCGACGGCATCGCTTTCAGAGCCTCGGCCATCGAACCGTAACGGCGCGTGAGTTTCAGGACCTCCTTCTCGGCCATCGAGAAGTAGACATACATCGACGAATTGTCCGACACGGTGGTCAGCGCCACGGGAATCGAGGGGCCGACAAGCGCACCCACACGGTAAGGCAACGTTCCGACCACACCGCGTGCGGGGGCCTTCACCACCGTATAACCCAGATTGTTGCGGGCATTGACCAACTGCGCCTCGGCCTGGGCCAGAGCCGCCTTGGCCGACAGCAGGGTGTTGTTGGCCGTTTGCAGGTCGTAGTCCGAAATAATATCGCGGGCGCGAAGCTCCTTCTTGCTGTCGTAGGTCAGCTGGGCGGTCGACACATTGGCCTGGGCCAGTTTCACATTGGCCTCGGCGGTCTGCAAGGCGGCCTTGTAGGGCACCTGATCGATCACGAAGAGTGCCTGACCCTGGCCCACGGTCTGACCCTCGGTCACGCAAAGCTGCGAAATCGTACCGCTCACCTGCGGCAGGATGTCGATGTCCTGACGACCGCGAATGGTCGCCGAATAGGAGGCCTCGACGGTAGCCGTCGAAGGCGCCACTGCGATCACCGGATACTGCTGTACCGGCATAGCTGCCTGGGGTTCGCCCTTGCAGCCCGTCATCACGATGCAACAACCCGCGAGCAGCGCACCGATCCACGTTTTTTTCATCTCTTTCATTATGTATCCAATTAAAATTTCCGCTGCAAAATTACAATTTTTTATTAACTTTTCAACGCATTTCAACCGCAATTATTACCGTTTCACCCGAGAAAAAAGAACTTTTTAACCACCCGAACAAACCAATCGACCAAATTCGCCCGGCAATCTTTTGGAACAACATTTGCACCGCGACGGGATAAAAAAGTCCGTTATGTCCACTGGAAAAATCATCTTTTTCGGGGTTCAGCCCTACGACCGCGAGATCTTCTCGGAGCTTAACCGCTCCTACAATCTCGATATCGTCTACCACCGCAGCCACCTCAACCAGAACAACCTCCCGCTGGCTGCCGGTGCCCAGGCCGTCTGCATCTTTGTCAACGACACGGCCGACGCCGCCACCGTCGAGACCCTGGCCCGTTACGGCGTGCGCCTGATCGCCCTGCGCTGCGCGGGGTTCAACAACGTCGATCTGGAAGCGGCCGCCCGGTTCGGCGTCACCGTCGTCCGCGTGCCCGCCTATTCGCCCCACGCCGTGGCCGAGTATGCGCTGGCGCTTATGCTGACGCTCAACCGCAAGATCAACCGCGCCTGGCTGCGTACGCGCGAAGGCAATTTCTCGCTGCGCGGCCTGGAGGGATTCGATATGCACGGCAAGACGGCCGGCATTATCGGCACGGGCAAGATCGCCCGCGTTTTGATCCACATCCTCAACGGTCTGGGCATGCGGATTCTGGCCTATGACCCCTATCCCGACGAGGCTCTGGCCGTGGCCGAGGGGATCCATTATGTCGACCTGACGACCCTTTACCGGCAGTCGGATATCATCTCGCTGCACTGCCCCCTCACGGACAAGACGCGCCACATGATCGACGCGGCGGCCATCGCCTCGATGAAGCCCGGAGTGATGATCATCAACACGGGACGCGGACAGCTGATCCGCACGGTCGACCTGATCGAAGGACTGAAATCCAAGCAGATAGGTGCCGCAGGATTAGATGTCTACGAGGAGGAGGCCGCCTATTTCTACGAGGACCGTTCGGACCGCGTGATCGACGACGACACGCTGGCGCGGCTGCTCTCGCTCAACAACGTGATCATCACCTCGCACCAGGCCTTCTTCACGCACGAGGCGTTGGAGAATATCGCCCGCACGACACTCGACAACATACAGGCCTTCATCGCCGGCGGCAAGGCCATGAACGAAGTAAAATACGATCCTCAATTCGTCCTGCAATGAAAAACATCATTCTGCTCCGCCACGGTGAGAGCATCTGGAACCGTGAAAACCGTTTTACGGGTTGGACCGACGTCGAACTCTCGGACCGCGGGGTCGAGGAGGCGATGCGCGCCGCCCGGCTGATCGAAGCCGAACGGCTGGATATCCGGCACGCCTTCTGTTCCCTTCTGCGGCGTTCGATCCGCACGCTGGATCTGGTTCTGGAGGGCATCGGCCGACCGTGGGCGACCGTCGAGAAGAGCTGGCGTCTGAACGAGAAACATTACGGCTCGCTGCAGGGGCTCGACAAACGCCAGACGGCCGAACGCTACGGCGAGGAGCAGGTGCGGCTGTGGCGCCGGAGTTACGACACCGCCCCCGCACCGCTCGACCGCGAAGATCCCCGCAATCCCGCCTTCGACCCCCGCTATGCCTGCGTTCCGTCGGACGAACTGCCGCTCACGGAGTCCCTGCGCGACACGGCGCGGCGTGCCTTGCCCTATTGGCACTGCGTCATCCGGCCCGCCCTGATGGCCTCCGCGGGCGACATCCTGGTCGTGGCGCACGGCAACAGCCTGCGCGCCATCGTCAAACACCTGAAGGGGATCTCCGACGCCGATATCGCCTCGCTGAACATCCCGACCGCACAGCCGTGGCTGTTCCGTTTCGACGACCGGCTCTCGCTTGTCGACGACCGTTTCCTGGGCGACACGGAGGAGGTGCAGCGGCTTATGGAGGCCGTCGCGGCACAGGGCATGGCCCGGGGATAGCGCCGACCCGGGTCTTCGGAACCGGAATACTCCTTAAAAGACAAACGCGGAAATCACGCATATGCCGGAATCCGCCGGGACGTGAGATCCGTCGATTATAAAAAAGCGCGCCGGGACTTTTTCCCGGCGCGCTTAACCTGAAAGGCCTTGGCCTACAAATGAATCGCGGCACCCAAGGCCGATTCGGAAGCCTCCATCAGACCCTCGTTCATCGTGGGATGGGCGTGGATCGTACGGGCGATGACGTGTGCCGTCGCGCCCAGCTTCTTGGCCAACGTCGGCTCGGCCAGCATCTCGGTCACGTGGGCACCCACCAGATGCGCACCCACCAAACGCTCCTCGCCGTCGAAGATCAGCTTCACGAAACCGTCGCGGTCACCGCCTGCCGTGGCTTTGCCCGACGCCGTGAAGGGGAAACGGCCGATCCTGACCTCGATACCCTGTTCGCGCGCCTGTTTCTCGGTCAGACCCACCGACGCCACCTCGGGCGTGGTGAAGATACACGACGGGATGGTCGAATAGTCCACCGGTTCGGGTTCCAGACCGCAGATCTTCTCCACGCAGCAGATCGCCTCGGCCGACGCCACGTGGGCCAGTGCGGGGGTGGGGATAATGTCGCCGATGGCATAGACCCCGGCCACGGAGGTGCGGTACCACTCGTCGACCACCACCTTGCCGCGGTTCACCGCGACACCCGACTCCTCGAGTCCCATGCCCTCGATATTGGCGGCCACACCCACGGCCGACAGCACGACGTCGGCTTCGAGGGTCTGTTCGCCCTTCTTGCCTTCGACGAGGACTTTGCAGCGGCCGTCCTCGACCGTCACCTGCTTCACCGTGGTGGAGGTCATCACCGCAGCGCGCAGCTTGCGGAACGCGCGCTCCATCGTCTTGGCCACCTCCTCGTCCTCGAGGGGCATGATCTGCGGCAGGTACTCGACGATCGTCACCTTCGTACCCAGCGAGGCATAGAACGCCGCCAGCTCGCTGCCGATGGCACCCGAACCGACCACCACCATCGTGGCGGGCAGCTGCTCCAGCGCCAACGCCTGACGCGACGTGATGACGTGCACGCCGTCCACGGGCATAAAGGGCATTTCGCGCGGGCGAGCACCCGTAGCCAGAATAATATGTTCCGCCTCATAGGGGTTGCCGTCGACCTCGACACAGCCGGCGCCCTTCAGGACACCGAAACCGTTCAGCACCTCGATGCCGTTTTTCTTCAGCAGGAACTGCACGCCGCGGCTCATCGTCTCGGCCACCTGACGCGAACGGGCCACGATCTTCTGCAGATCGGGGCGCACCTCACCCGTCAGTTCGACCCCGTACTGTGCGGCCGACACGCAATCGCGGTAGACCTGCGCGCTCTTCAGCAACGCCTTGGTCGGAATGCAACCCCAGTTCAGACAGACCCCGCCCACGTCGGCTTTCTCGACAATGGCGACCTTTTTACCCAATTGCGCGGCGCGGATGGCGGCCACATAGCCGCCCGGACCGCTGCCGATCACGATAATATCGTATTTCATACCTTTATTTAATAACTTTCAACACTTCCCCCTTGTCGGCGGCTACGGCGCGCTTCCACTTCTCGTTGTAGCCCGGCTGTTCAATTTGGCCCGGGATATCCACACCGTTGCCGTTGTCGACAAAGTTGCCATTCCCGTCTTCACCCTTGACGTTGCCGTCGACGAACTTCACCAAAAGATAGCGGTCCAACTGCCGCCACTTCGCAAAAAGTTCCCCGGCCTTCGCCACCGACCATGCGGTCAGCGCCTTGCGGCGGGCCTTGGGCGAGGCGACAGTGAATATCTTGGCGTCCATCTGCTCGATTTGGGCCAGACAATCGTTCTCCCACGCATCGGTGGTCTTGCGGATCACCGGCTCCACGCGGTCGTAGAGCAGGTAGGCGAACTGCGCCACCCGGTTGAAGAGCCAGAAAGCCGACGTGTCGGAATATTTCAGCATCGAACCGTTCTCGGTGCTGAAATATTCGGGCACCGTATCCGCCGAGCAATAGATCGGGGTCAGGCACGACGTTGCGGCATCGTCCACGCCAAACCACAGGATACCCATATCGGCCGGAACCTGCGGACGGCACTGGGCCACCAGCCAGAACCCGGTCTGCTGCGTGGCCGTGGCGCGCTCGTTGCAGTACTCCACGCCGTCGACCTCGAAGTGCATCGGACGCCAGCGGTAGGGCGTGCCGTGACCGCCCGCGCCGATATCCTCGCGCATATTCATCTTCGTTCCCTCGTAGTGGTCGCGCATGCAGTCCATCACCTGCTTGGGCGAGACCTTCGCACGCGGCTTGACCCACAGCGGCATCGGGTTGCGGGGATTGTGTCCCATCGCATAGTCCTCATAACGGTCCATATCGTCGGCCACCGTGCGGAAGAAGGCCCAGACACGGGCTTCGCAACCGCGCATCGCGCTGAAATCCAGCGGGGCATAGGCATCGCAGAAACTGAAATCGGCATCCTCACCCGTGAAGAAACCCTTCTTGCGGGCGAACGTGATCACATCCTCGGCATAGAGCGTGTTCTCGGGATCATCCAACGGGAAGCGGGCAATGCGGGCCTGATTGGCGTGGGCGCAGACGTAACCGTCGGGAATACGGCGGGCCACCCAGACGATACCCTTCTCGTCGTCCTTGCCGATAAGCTCCATAATCCAAGCCTCCTGCTGGTCGGCGATCGAGAAGCTCTCGCCGCTCGAGCAATAGCCGTACTCGGTGGCCAGGTCGACGATACACCGGATGGCCTCGCGGGCGGTCTTGGCACGCTGCAAGGTGATATAGATCAACGAACCGTAATCGATACCCTCGGCATTCGCGAGTCCGCGGCCGCCGTAGGTGGTCTCGGTAATGACCAGCGAGTGCTCGTTCATATTGCCCAGCGTCGAGTAGGTCACGGGCACCTGCGGGATATCGAACAGATAGCGGCCGGTGTCCCACTCCGTCACGGCCATCATCTCGCCGGCCTTGTGGCGGCCTGCGGGGCTGTGGTACAGCGCACCGTAAAGCTGGTGCGAGTCGGCGGCATAGGTGACGATATTCGATCCGTCGGTCGAGGCGCCGCGCGTAATGATAAAGTTGGTGCAGGCATCGGCCCCCGGGGTGGCCGTCGCGCAGACTGCCGCCGTCAGCAATGTCTTTACAAACAGGTTTTTCATCGGTTTTTATACTTTATATATAAAATTATAGGTTATTTCTTCAGAAGCCAGTCTAACGAGAAGTTCATGTACCACAGCGCGCAACCCGCCTCGGTGGGGTTCTCCTCGACGTAGATGCCGATCGTGCCGTCCTTCAGTACCGTCATCGACGAATAGACCGACGGGCCGGCGCAGAGGGTCTTGGGCGAATGCCACGTGCGGCCCTCGTCCTCGCTGACGAAGATCGAGACATTGCGGCGCTGCATGTCGTTGGGAATCGAGTGCAGCAACAGGTTGCGGCCGCCGCGCCGGCCCTTCATATCGACCGCCGCATAACGGATCATGTCGCCGTTGCAGGCGTTGGTGTGGATCTCTTTCCAGAGGCCCTGCTCCTTCCACGTGGCGCCGCCGTCCTCCGAGATGGCGTAACCGCGGTCTCCCGAACGGCGCACGCTCATCAGCACGCGGCCGTCCGTCAGCTCGACCATCTTGGCCTCGTCGCCATCCTTGAAGGCCATCTCCGAGACGTGCCACGTGCGACCGTTGTCGTCCGAGTAGACGGCATGATTATTCAGTTTGTAACCCGCACCCATCGCCGCGGCGAAGAGGATACGGCCGGCATACTTGCCCCGTGTGAGCGTCAGGCCGTTACCCGAACCGAAGAACGAGTGGGTATAGGCGCGGCACACCTCCTGCTCGGCCTGCTCGCCCCACAGCACCGAGGTGATGTTCTGCGCCTCGGTCCACGTCTTGCCGCCGTCCGCCGTGCGCACCACATAAGAGTACTGCGGATCCTCCGGCGAGGACTGCCACAGGCCGTTCATCCCCACAAAGACGCAGACAACCTCCTTGCCGTCGGCCGTCAGGGCCAAAGCAGGATCGCCGTATCCCTTCTTGAACCCTTTGCCCTCGATGATGGTGACGGGTTCGGACCACGTGCAGCCCTTGTCGGTACTGCGGCGGGCTACGATGTCGATATCGTGCGGCAGGTCCGTCTCGTTGTATTTGCGCTTGTCGTTCACGGCCAGCAAGGAGCCGTCGGGCAGGCACAGCAGGGCGGGAATACGCCAGTTTTTGGAGTTGTAGTCGCCGGGCGAATAGAGCACCTTGCGGCAGAGCAGGATCTCGCGGCCGCCCTCTGCAGGCTGTTCCACCGCGATCTCGGTGCCGTCCTCCTGCATCGCCTCGCGAAGCACGGCCGTCACGCGGTCGCCCTCCTTGGCTTTGGGCGCGATGTCGGCCGAAAGCACAATCTCCACAGGACGGTCGACCGATTTACCGCTCAAATTGACCTCGACGGGTTCTCCTTTTTTGAACGTACGGTCGACAAGGCCCGGTTCGGAAGATGTTATATGCCAAGCCGTTATATCTTTATCCGAATCGACCTCGGTCGAGAAGGCCAGCACGCCGAGCGGGCAGACGCCGTCGGGAGTGACCTTCAGCGTGAGGATGGTCTCGCCCGCATTGCCGCGCCCCGTAAAGTCGTTGTTGCGCTGCACGATGATCTTGTGGTTGCCGTCGGCCCACAGCGCCAAAGGCAGCCCGAGAGCCAGGGTAAGGAGGATGGTTCGCAGTTTCATAAAAAAAGTTGTTTTTGACAGGTTACAAATATACACTTTTTGACTAACTTTGCAAAGCAAAACCCGAAAATTAATATGCAAAACAGCTCCATAACCTCCCGTCTTGCGGCCATCCGCGCCCAATTGCCCCCGCAGGTCGAACTGGTCGCCGTATCGAAATTCCACCCCGCGGAGGCATTGCGCGAGGCCTATCGGGCCGGACAGCGCCGTTTCGGCGAGAGCCGCCCGCAGGAGATGGTCGCCAAACGGACCCTGCTGCCCGACGATATCGCGTGGCACATGATCGGCCACCTGCAGACCAACAAGGTGCGCGACGTGGTGCCGTTCGTGGCGATGATCGAGTCGTTAGACAGCGCCCGGCTGGCCGACGCGATACAGCGCGAGGCCGCCCGAATCGGCCGGCGGGTGGATGTTTTGCTCGAGATCCGCGTGGCGGACGAGGAGTCCAAGACAGGCTGGGATTACGACGGTCTGCGCGCCTGGCTCGACGGCGGGGCGGCGTCCCGATTGCCCAACCTGCGGTTCCGCGGCGTGATGGGTATGGCGACCAACACCGACGACGAGGCCGTCATCCGCCGCGATTTTCTCCGTCTGCGCCAATACAAAGAGGAGTTGGCCCTCCGTTTCGGCGCCGATTTCGACACCCTCTCGATGGGCATGTCGGGCGACTACCCTATCGCCGTGGCCTGCGGCGCCACGTCGGTGCGCATCGGCACCACGATCTTCGGCGAACGCGAATATTGACGCGACGCCGTCACGGTTTTTTCGCCGCCTCGCGGTCCAGAATCTCCAGAAGACGTTCGACGGGAGTTCCCGTTTCGGCCCACACCACCCGGCCGTCCCTGCCGACGACGATATACGACGGCCAGCCCCGCAGACCGAAACGGTCGCAAACAGCGGCCGCCTCGGACGTAAGGACACGGTAATGCCGGCCGGCAATACCGGCCTTCATCCGCTGCCACAAGTCCGGGGGCGAGGTGTGGTCGGCCACATAGACAAAATCGACGCCCCGCGCCGCAAGTTTCTCTTTATGAGGCTCGAGTGACCGGATCGACGAACGGCAGGGGGCGCAGCCCGTAGACCAGAAATCGACCAGCACCACCCTGTTTTCGCTGCCGCGGACGACCGTCTTCAACAGAGGATGGCGTTCATACTCCTTGCCCGCGCCGGCGGTCGGCGCGGCCGCCCTCCCGCTCTCGAACCGCCTTCGTATCCTGCGGTCCTTGCGAAGGAGCGTTTCGCGCAAAAGCGGGTTTTCGATCAGAGCGAGCGACGCGAGGATCCGCTCCTCGTCCGCCGCGGCGCCCTGCCTCAAGGCATCGAGGACGTTGCGGCAGAGCAGATAATCGAGCACATAGTCCGGCATGACGGGAAACAGCGCCGCGAAGCGCTCTTCGTAATACGCCCTCGGTTTGCGGGGCACCGCCCCCGCGCCCAGGTCCTCCAACGCCTCCACAGCCAGAGGGTCGTCCGAGCGTTTGCAGGCTGCCGCCATGCAGTCGCCGTAAGAATCGAGCAGCATATGGAACATCCCCTCGTCGCCAACGGCAAAACGGGGATCCGCGAGCAGTTCGAAATAGCTGCGCGGCACGCGGCACGGCCCGTTGTCCGGCCGCGAACGGTCGTCCATGTTAGTGCCGAAGATCGCCCGATAATTCGAGAAGCGCGAAAAGAGCGTCAGCCACCTTTTGGCACGCCCCGAGACGGGCATGGCGGCGATCTTTTTCTCAGTATCGGCCTGGAAACGGGCCACTTCGTCATAGTAGGAGTCGTTGAAGCCGGGCCGTATGTCGATGCCCTTCGTCTCTTTCAGATGCTTCCGCCAGCGGGTCCAATCACCCCAAATGATTCCCTTGCCCTTGCCGCTGAATACGGCGTCGTTGACATCGGCCAGAGCACCCTCGAAAGCTACATAGCGGTCCTCCCCGTTCCCGTCCGACGCCTTGCGCGCCGCCAGAGCTCCGAAATCGAAATGCACCGTAACCGTCCCTCCCGCCTCAAGCAGCATCACGCCGTAGGCCTCGAAACAGTTGTGGCAGCGGTTGACGTCCAGATTCACAAAGACCGGCTGTACACGGGTCAGCAACGGCACCTTCGCCTCGAAAATACCCCGCTCGTCCACCTCGACAAGCAGATGCGACGGCTCCCCGAGCGGGTTGAAACGGGCGATGCGCACGGCATAACTCCCCTGTTCCGACCGCCCGTACAGGACGCCTTTGAGCGTCGCCACCCCCTTTTCCCACCGCCCGGCGGGCAGTGAATCGGACGACTGCGCCCCGGCGGCATCCCGCACGCGGGCGGGTATGGGCGACCGGTAACTCTTCTGCGCGTTTGCCGACAGGGCAAACACCGCAAACAGCACACAGGCTATGATCCTGTTCATCGCACACAACGGAGATTTCATCTCGCGCAATGTCTTGCGCTACATATTATAGAGGTAACGTTTTATACTCTTCTTGGGGGTCTTTTCGAACTCCGAGGGGTAGATCGTGATGTCGACCACCTTTTCGTAGGCGGCCTGCAGGGCGTTCAGCTCGGCGAGGTTGTCCTCCATGATCTTCTGCAAACCCTCCTTGTCGATCTTTTCGCGCTCGGCCAACTCGAAATCGGGAACCACCAAGGCCCGCAAACGGCCGTTGTGCTCCAAAATCAACGACTCGGAGACCATATACATATTGTTGAGCTTGTCCTCGATCTCCTCGGGATAGATATTTTGGCCGTTGGAACTCAGGATCATGGTCTTCGAACGGCCGCGGATATAGAGCGTGCCGTCGTCGTCCATCGTGCCCATATCGCCCGTATGCAGCCACCCCTCCGGGTCCAAAACGGCACGGGTATCCTTCTCGTTCTTGTAGTAACCCAACATCACGTGTTCGCCGCGAACCAGGATCTCGCCGGCGACAGTCTGCGGGTCGGACGAGTCGATCCGCACCTCCAGCAACCCCTCCAGATAGCGGCCGCACGACCGCGCCTTGAACTCGTTGTCGGGCGTAAAGCTGATGAGCGGAGCGCACTCGGTCATACCGTAACCGATCGTCAGCGGGAAGTGGATCTTCATCAGGAAACTCTCCGTCTCCTGGTTCATCGGGGCACCGCCCACGATAAAGATCGAGACTTCACCGCCGAATGCGTCGAGAAGTTTCTTGCGGATGACCGAATAGATGGCCGTATTGAGCAGCGGAATCTTCACCGCGATACTCATCGGCCCCTGCTCGAGCATCGGCATGATCTGTTTGCGGTAGACCTTCTCCAGAATCAGCGGCACGCAGCAAATCACCGTCGGGCGCACGCGCTGCGCGGCTTCGATCAGGATCTTCGGGGTCGGGGTCCGGCCCAGCAGCGTGATATGTCCGCCGACGGCCAGCGGGGCCAGAAAGTCGAAGGCGCAGCCGTAGGCATGGGCCAGCGGCAGGAACGACAGCGTACGTCCTCCGGCACGGAAATAGCGGGTGCCGGTGGTCGTATTGACCATATTGCGGGCATAGATCACATTACCTGTCAGGTTGTTGACCGTCAGCATCACCCCCTTCGAATAACCGGTCGTTCCCGAAGTATAGTTCAGCAGACAGAGCCGGTCGTTGGGCACCTCCGGATAGCGGATCGAGTCGGTCGTGAATCCCTCGGGATAGGCATCGCGCAGGTGTTCGTCGGCCGCCTCGACAAAGGCCGTCAGGGGCAGTTCCTCGGTACCGCGCTCGTAGATCACGTGGAAGTCCGTCAACGAAAAGACCGCTTCGACGGCAGGGATGTCCTCCGCTTCGATTCCGTCCCAATAGTTATCGCCCAGGAAGAGCAGCCGGCTCTCCGAATGGTTGACGATATGCACGATGTCGGTGGAGGTAAAGTCCTGCAAGATGGGAACGACGACGGCGCCGTAGGTCAGCGCAGCCAGCCAGGTCATGCACCAGCGGGGATTGTTGCGCCCGACCAGCGCGATCTTGTCGCCCCCGACGATACCCGCCTCACGAAAGAGCAGGTGGAGCCGGGCGATCTCGCGCGCCATGTCGAGGTAGGTGAACTCTTCGCGCTTGAAATAGTCGGTCAAGGCAGGTAACGAGGCGTTGGCCCGGAAGGACTCCTCGTAAATGCGGATCAGGTTTTCGTTCAGCATAGGCGTTATCTCTTATCCGTTTCTTGGTCCGCACTCTCCGCGGGACTCTCCGCGGCGCCGCCGGCAGATTGCGGCTGGTGCTCCCAAATATATATCTTGGACTCCGTACCGGCACGAAGACGTTCTATATTCTTTCTGTGGGTAATGATCAGCAGGACGGCCGTCACGAAGGAGAAGACCACGAAGACCACCGAACCGCGGGCCTGCGGAAAGGCCAGCGTGAAGAGCGGGAACGAGCACCCCGCGATCATCGACGAGAGCGATACGTAGTGCGTGATCATCAGCACGAGAAACCACACACAGAAGCAAAGCAGGATGATGGGCGGGTGGATCCCCGTCACGGCCCCTACCAGCGTAGCCACCCCCTTGCCGCCGCGGAATCCCGCGAAAATGGGGAAGATATGGCCCAGCACCGCCGCAAAGACCGCCACGATCTTCAGGTTGATCAGCCAGACGTCGCTCACATAGTCGTCATAACGCAGGATGCCGACCAGGGTCACGGCGACAAATCCCTTCAGAAAGTCGAGCACGAAGACCGGCAAAGCGGCCCGGCGTCCCAGCACGCGCAACATATTGGTCGTACCGGCATTTTTGCTGCCGTGTTCGCGGATATCGATCCCGTAATATTTCTTGCCGATCCAGACGGCGCTGGGGATCGACCCCAACAGATAAGCTATGATTATCAGCGAAATACCGCAGTAATACGTAATTATCAAATCCTCATTGATCATATTTCAAAAGTTATTGCGAAAGCAAAAGTAGCAAAAAAAAAGCGGAAAACCAAACATTCGGCCCCCGAGGTTGCATATTTCACATAAAATTCGTACGGGAAACTGTTGCGGAAGCGGGTCAGTGCCGGGGGCTGTCCAGCCCGGTCCTTTCATGCCCCCACCTCGAAAAAACGCCGGCCAATCACGCCCGCCGACCTTACAAAAATTCAAAGCCGCGACCGCCTCTTTCACCGGCAGATCCACCGGCGCACGCCCCCTGTCCGACCAGCCCTTCCGATCTTCCGTCCGAATTTCCAGCCGACTTTTCGACCGACCGCTCCTTATTTTTGAAAAAACGGCAAAATTGATTACCTTTGCGGGTTGCCGCGCGTGGCACGAAAAGAAGAACCAACCAAAAATACGACTTATCTATATGTTGACCAAAGCATTACTTGAACCGATGGGCAGCTGGGCCTGGTGGCGCTCCTGGTTCCTGATCTTTCTGGGATGCTCGATCCTGGGTCTGGGATTCGAACTCTTCATCACCCCCTACGGCATCGTCCCGGGCGGCGTCTACGGCACGGGAATCGTGCTGCACCATATCTTCCCGTCGATCCAGGTGGGTACGTTCGGCTATATGTTCGACCTGCCGCTGATGGCCACTGCGGTCATCATCTTCGGCGGCAAGTTCGGCGCACGGACCGTGGCGGCGGCACTCTACACCCCGGGCTTTATGAATGCCATCGAGTATGTGCTCTACCCCTCGAGGGAGGCCATCGAAGCCCTCGACCCCGCGCAGCTGCTGCACGGCATGATCAACCTGTCGGACGACCTGATGCTGGCCTCGATCGTGGGCGGCGTGGTAATCGGTATCGGCGTGGGCATCGTCGTCAGGCAGCAGGCCACCACGGGCGGCACGGACATCGTGGCGATGCTGCTGCAAAAATATGT
>CAZHMX010000006.1:0-32325 GCA_964533725.1 uncultured Alistipes sp.
ATTGTTCGGGTTCGCCCGCGCGGCTGGGCCAAACCATTGGCCCAAGGAGCGCAGTTGTGTGTAATTCACGTCATCAAGAGCGCCCCACCTCACTCCCCTGCCTCGAGCTTGGCTGCCTTGGCGTCGGCTTCGGCGATGAGTTTGTCGGCTTGTTTGCGGGCCTCTTTGACTAATTTGTCGCCGGCGGCGCGGGCGGCGGCTTTGGCGAGGGCGTTGTTGGACTTCGAGACTAAGTTGTCGCGTTGTTTTTCGGCTTCGGCGACGAGTTTATCGCCGGCGGCGCGGGCTTCGGAGCGGATTTTCTCGGCTTGTGCGGCGGTATCCATCCCGGTGGCTTTCTGGATTTGGGAGGTCACGGCGCTTTTGACAGCCTCTTTCATGTTGAGGGTCAGCTTGGGGGAGGCGAAGGTGCCGCCGATACCTACGGCCACACGGTTAACGGCACCGGCTACGGGGAGGTCGACGGTAGCGGTGTAGTCGATCGAACTGTCGAGACCGGTAGTACCCGCGAGGGTTACTTTGGTGCCACCAAGTTTGATATCGAAGGGCTTGGTGGCCAGACGTCCGTCGGCCACGGTGAAGCTGACGCGCACATCCTTGGCTTCGAGGTTCTTGAGCTTGTCGTTTTTCAGCAGGGCGCCCATCTTGTCGAACACCTCGAGATTCTGGAGACGGATATTCGACGAGGTCAGCTCGCCCTTGCCGTTCAGCGACATCAGGTCGGGCGACATATCGGGCTGCATGCGGGTCGTGAAGTCGAACTTCATCGAGTAGTTGCCGCCGGTCTTGGCGAACAGGGGGACCATCTTGCGGATCATATCGAGCTGACGGAAGGTCTCGGCGAAGGAGGCGTCGACAAAACCGAGATTCATCGCGAGCGTGGGGACGCCGGAGGCCGAGGCATAACGTCCCGAGGCGTCGAGATTGCCGCCGAAGGCCTTCATATGGAGCTTGTCCATCGAGAGGGTACCCTCGCGGGCGGTCAGGACGCCCGTAAAGTCCTTGATCTCCATCTGCTGGAAGAGGAACGAGCCGACCGTGGTCGAGAGGGTCAGATCGAGATTTTTGGGGACGCGCACATAATCGGCGGCGGGTTCGGACGAAGCGGCCGGAGCAGCCGGAGCGACGGCGGTATCGTCATCGGCCGCGTCGGGAACCAGCCCGAGCAGCTCGTTGGCGTCGATCAGGGCCGAGGTGAGGGTCAGGTTACCCTTCAGCAGCCCGTCGCGCAGCAGCCAGGCCAGGTAACCCGTCAGACGGCCTTTGGCCTGCAGGTCGCTGCGGCCGATCTTCAATTCGCAGGCATCCAGAGCCAGAGCCTGCGGCGACACGGTGGCCGACACCCGGTTGACCTCCACGGCGGGCAGCCCCGCCACGGTGGCCTGCATTCCCTCCACCGAGAGCGTGCCGGCAGCCTCGATCTTCTCTATCTTCTCGGGAACGAGCCACGACATACGGCCCGCAGCCTTTACGTCGAGCCCCACACGTCCGGCCAGCTGCACCGAATCGGGCAACGGATAGACGCTCTTGACGGCCCCCAGATCGATCTTTCCGTCGGCGGCGGCACGGAACTGCAGGTCGCTGACGGGGGTTGCGGCGTGGAGCGACGCGCGCAGGGTCTGACCGGCCATCGTCATCGCGAACTCCGAAAGATCGACCGTCGTGGCGTCGGCCGTACCGCCCGGATTGGCTGCGGCCAGGGCGACGCGGATGCCCGTGACGGCCTGCGGCAGATCGGCGTATTTGAACCGTCCGTCGCGAACATCCAAAGCCACCCGGAACGCCGGCAGAAGATCGCCGGCCAGCTCACCCTTGACCCACGCGTCGAGCGAGAGTTGTCCCGAGGCGGTGAGGTTCCTGAAGTCGTTGGTATAGAACGCGGGCACCAACGAGAGCACCTCGCGAAGCCCTATTTCGGACGATTTGAGTTTCAGGTCCATCGCCATACGGCCTTCGGGCATCTCGACCCGGCCGTCCAGCGCCAGTTTGATGGCGTTGATCGACAACTCGTTGTCCGAGAGGACGAAACACATCTTCTCCAAATCGGCGTCGACATCGGCTTTGAGTCCGACACCGATCCCGTTCACGAGCGTCGTGCCCTCCGACTCGTAACGCACGCCGCCGGCCGACACTGTCAGCCCCAGCACACTGCGCGCCGCCGAAAGATCCCCTTTCAACCGCAACGTCAGCGGGTCGACGGCCGCCGCCATCCGTGTCGAATCGTCGACATAGCGCAAGCGGGCCTCGTTGATCCGTACATCCTTGAGCGAGAGACGGAACGCGGAGGTCTCCACAGACTCTGCGGACGCCCCGGACTCCTCCGAAGGCTCCTCCGAGGGCGCCATCACATCCCAGTTCACGGCACCGTCCGCCGCTTTGTGGCCGTAGATTTCGGGGCGGTCCAGCAGCACCTTGCCCACCTCGAAACCGCCGTCGCCCAGCAGCGAGAAGGGACTCACGAGGATCGATATGCGGCGGGCGGCCACCACCGTGTCGCCCTCGAACTGCCCTGCGGCGACGAGCGTCAGACCGTTCAGGTCCAGCGACGCCTGCGGGAAATGGCGCAAAAGGCTGATATCCAGTTCATCGAAATCCAACCGCGCAGTCAGCATCCGGTTGGCTTCGGTCTTGACGATCTGGGAGATCTTTCCCTTCAGCGCCATCGGCAAAATCAGGAGCGCGGCAATCAGAAGGACCGTCACAGAACCTGCAATCTTCAATGTTTTTTTCATTTTTATGTCTGTTTATTTATTCATTGTCAATCGATAAACCCCCGTTTCGCAAGGTTCGAAACCCTCCGAACCGTAGAGTGCCCGGGCCGCCGTACGCGAGGGTCGCGAAGTCAGAGTCAGCGTATCGATCCCCGCGTCGCGTGCCACCTCGACCGCCCGGCGCACCAGCGCCCGACCGATCCCCTTGCGCCGATACGCCTCGTCGACCACCACATCCTCAATCCATCCGCGCGTACCCGCCGGTGCATCATACCACACCACGGTCAGCATTCCGACCGCACGGCCGTCGCAAAAAGCCGCCAACAGCCGGCTGCGTCCGTCGGCCGCCACACGTTCCAGCCGTTCGCGCACCACCCGTGCCGTCCGGCTCAACTGCGGCATCAACCGCCCGACCGCCTCGACGATCCTCTCGTCGCACTGCGTAATCTCCCGAATCTCCATCATCTCACAAAGATAGGCATTTCCCTCCGATTTACCGCATCAAAAGCGAAGAATCGCCGTAACTCAAGAAGCGAAAATCGTGTTCCAGAGCGTATTTATAGATCTCGCGCCAGCGCTCGCCCACATAGGCCGACACCAGCAGCAAGAGCGTGGACTTGGGCTGGTGAAAATTCGTAACGATCTGCTGTACAATGCGGAACCGATAGCCCAGCGGCGTGATCATAATCTGTGTCGCAGCCTTCAGCCGCTCCATTCCGTTGCGTTCCATCCACGCCGCCAGCACCTCCAGTGCCCGCCGCCCCGCGAACTCTTCGGGCAGATCGTACAGCTCCCACTGCCCCACCACGCGGTCGCATTCGGGGTCTCCTCCCTGCTCGATGCGCCACGCCAAGGCCGCCAGCGACTCCAATGTCCGCACCGAGGTCGTCCCCACGGCGACGATACGGCCGTAATGCTCCGACAGCTGCCGCAGAGTCGCCGCCGTCACCTCGAAATGTTCCGTGTGCATCGGATGCTCGGCCGCATTCTCGCTTTTGACGGGCAGGAAGGTCCCCGCCCCCACATGCAGCGTCACCTCGCCGAAACGGAATCCGCGGGCCCGCATGCGCCCGATCAGCGCCTCGGTGAAGTGCAGCCCCGCCGTCGGTGCCGCCACCGAACCCTCGAAACGCGAATAGACGGTCTGATAACGCGTGTTGTCGATCTCCTCGCTTTCGCGGTTCAGATAGGGAGGGATGGGGATGCGTCCCAGATGCTCGAGCAGCTGCCCGAAAGTCAGCGGCGCCGTCCAGCGGAAGCGCACCAAATGTTCGCGCGTGCCGCGTTCCACGATTTCGGCCTCCACACGACAGGCCGCACCTTCGTAACCGAAGTCGATGGCCACCGCCCCCTCCTTCCACTTTTTCAGGTTGCCGACAATGCAACTCCACACACACTCGCCGCGGACGGCAAACGCGCGTTCGTAGTCGGCCGGGGCGTGCGGTTCGAGACAAAAGACCTCGATCCGCGCACCCGACGCCTTGTGCATCACGATCCGCGCGCGGATGACCTTCGTATTGTTAAAGACCAGCAGCGACCCCTCGGGCAACACGTCGCCCAGATCGGCGAAATGCCGTTCCTCGATCGTCCCGCCGCGATAGACCAGCAGTTTGGAATCCGTCCGCTCGGCCAAAGGGAATTTGGCGATCCTCTCGTCGGGCAGCGGATAGTCGTAATCTTCTATATTGATCGTGCGTTCCATAAAAAGCTCCGTTTGGACTGCAAAATTACGAATAAACCCCGAATATTCACCCCTCGCCCTTCGTTTTTATGGGGACACCCGGGTTTTGACGGGGTTATTCTTCCTCTTCGTCGATCTTGCCCCGACGGCGGCGGTATTGCATGGGGCTGATGCGGTACATATCCTTGAAACACTTACTGAAGTGGCGCAACGTACTGAATCCCAGCCTATCGCAGATATCCGTAACGTTGCACTCCGCGTTGTTGAGCAACATATCCGCCGCACGGCGCAGTTTGATCGTCATGATGAACTCCGAGGGGGTCTGGCCCGAAATGGCCTTCAGCTTGACAAACAGCTTCGTGCGGGCCATGCACATCTCCTGGGCGAAGCGGTTGATGTTGAACTCCGGGTTCTGGATATTGGCCTCGATGACGGCCATCGCACGATCCAGAAACTCCCGGTCGAGTTTGGTGTAGACCAGATTCTGCGGCTCGACGTGTTGCTGGTGGCGGAACTTCTCGCGAAGAACGATACGGCTGTTTATCAAGTTGTTGCACCGGGAAATCAGGATGCTGGCGTTGAACGGTTTGGTGATGTAGTCGTCGGCACCGACCTGGAAGCCCAGGATGTTGTCCGCGGTCGAGGCATAGGCCGTCAGGGCGACGAAGGGGATGTGGCTCGTGTCGAAATCGGTCTTCACCGCCTTGCAAAGCTCGATCCCGTTCATGCGGGGCATCACCACGTCGCTCACGATGATGTCCGGCACGAAACGCTTGATGCGCTCCAGGGCGTCGACGCCGTCCACCGCCAGTTCGACCTCGTAATGGTCGCGGAAGATCTCGTTCAGCAGGTCGCGCAGGTCTTCGTGGTCCTCGACGATAAGCATCCGGTAGCGTTCCCGCTGCGGGGCCGGCTCCGCCGCCAGGGTCTGGGCCGTCTTCGCCAGATCGGCTTCGGCCGCGGCGACCTCGGCCTCCGGCATCTCGATCTCGGTTTCGGCCGGCGGTACCGCGACAGGCGACGGGCGCTCGATCAGCATATTCCCGCCGCGGGCGATCTGCTCGGCGGTCAGGTGGTCGCTCCCCAGACGCAGGCGCACGGTGAAGAGCGAACCCTGCCCCTCGATGCTCTCCACCTCGATACGGCCGCCGTGCAGCTCGATGATGCCCTTGGTGAGGGCCAGTCCGATCCCCGAGCCGACGTGTACGCGGTCCGTGCGGTAGAACCGCTGGAAGATCAGCTCGAGTTCCCCGGACGGGATCCCCTTGCCGTTGTCCCGAACCCGGATGACCGCCTCGCCCTCCTCGACCCGGACACTCAGGACGATGCGGCCCTGCTCCCGTTCGGTGTATTTCAAGGCATTGGACAACAGGTTGTTGACGACCTTCTGCATCTGCTGTTCGTCGTACCACACCGCCAGATGCTCCTGCGCCGTCTCGAACTGCATCTCGATGCCGCGCGTCCGGGCGTATTCGCGATAGAGGGTATAGTTCTCGCGCAGGAAACGCACCAGATCGTTCTCCGTGGCGCGAATCTTCAGGAAACCCTGCTCGTGTTTGCGGAAATCGAGCAACTCGCCGGTCAGGCTCCGGAGGCTCATGCTGCTCTTGTAGATAAGCATCAGTTTCTTGTAGACCCGAGGGTCGGAGATGCGCGACTGGATCATCGACTCGACGTGTCCGATGATGACCGTCAGCGGCAGGCGGAATTCGTGGGCCACATTGGTAAAGAAACGCAACTTGCTCTTGCCCAGTTCCTCCTGGTCGTGGGCCCGTTTGCGTTCGTATTCGAGCGAGGCCATCAGACGCATGCGGTTCAGGCGCATGCGGATGCCGAAGAAGAGGAGCAGGGCCGACAGCACGGCGTAGAGCAGCCACGCCCACCAGCGGTCGTACCAGGGCGGGAGGATCCGCAGCACGAAGGAGTGCATGGCCGAGACCTTTCCGTTTTTGTCGATGGCCCGCACCTGCAGCTCGTACCATCCCGACTGGAGGTTCACCAACGTGACCGTATTGCCGTCGGGCATCGAGGTCCAGGCGGCGTCGTTGCGCCAGTGGAGGCGGTATTCGAGGTTCATCGAGGCGAATGCGAGGTTCGGGACGGCATATTTGACCGCTAAGGTCGACATGCGCGACGAGGAGAGGCGCAGTGCCTGCCGCCGTTTCCCGTTCCCGGCGGCAGAGTCGGACTGCGCCAGGGGCTGTTCGCGGTCGTCGATGCGCAGACTCATGGGGAAGATCCGCGTCGAAGGGGTCGTCGTGGTGATGTCCTCCATGCGGAACGAGACCATGCCGTCGATGCCCCCGACGAAGAGCGTGCTGTCCGAGGCGATGAACAGCGCATCCTGGTTGATCATCTGCAACGGCACTTCGCGGCGCGTCTGCTGTTTGAGGACGCTGCGCGTGTCGTAGTCGAGGATGTTGATGCCGTTGCTGGCCGTGACGACGAAACGTCCGTCGGAGAGTTCGGCGACGCTGCATATGCGGCTGCCGGAGAAGTTGTTCAGATGTTCGAAACGGGTCTGCTGCGGGTCGAAGAGGTAGATGCCGTCGTTTTCCGTCCCCACCCAGACCCGGCCGGCCGAATCCTCGTAGAGGTGCGAGGCCGAGAGATTTCCCGAGAGCGACTTTTCGGTCCCGAAACGGTAAGAGAGCATCCGCTGGCGAGCGAAGTCGTAGCGGTAGAGCAACGGCTCCTTGCCCGCGAGCCAAAGCCCGTCGCCCCCCTTCGAGAGACACAACTCGCTCACAACACCCGTATGGTCCGCCCCGGGAAGCCGCTCGAAGCTTTCGCGTTCGGGGGCGAAGGCCCATATCCCGCCGTGGGTGGCCAGCAACAGCCGGTCGTGCCACGGCACGATCTGCCGGACGATAAGCGACAGGGCATCCTTCGCTCCGGACGACGGGGGAACATACTGCAGCAGGCGCCCCGACGCCGTGTCGTAGCGGAACAGTCCGCCCATGTGGGTACCGAGCCACAGGGCCCGGCGGCTGTGGTCGTAATGAAAGTTTTTGATGTTGTTGTAGGAGTCGCCCCCGCCCGCCACGGGATTGCCGAGCGTCCGCACCTGACGGTAACGGCCCGTCGTGCGGTCGTAATGGCAGAAGCCGCCCGCCTCGGTGGCGATATAGAGGTTGCCCTGCCCGTCCTCGGTGATACCGCTGACGATCGGGGAGCTCAATCCGCCGTGCTCGTTGTCCGAAACGTTGTATTTGCGGTAGGAGTTGTGTTCGGGATCGAAGCAGTAGATGCCCTCGAAGTAGGTTCCGACCCACAGGTTGTTCCGGCCGTCGTCGACGATGCTCCACACCGAGGTCGACTCGATGCCGTTGCCGTGCCCCAGGTCGGCATAGCGCCCTAAGGAGGAGTGGCGGCAGAACGAGCGGTCCGCCTCGTCGAAGGTGCAGAATCCGTCGAAGGTGCCGATATGGAGCCTTCCGGAACCATCCTCGCAGAAGGTGCGGACGAAATCGGAGCCGATCGAGCGGGGGTCGCGGGCCGAATAGCCGAAGTGTTCGAAACTGCGCAGGCCGTCTTCCGAGAGGAAAAGTCCGTCCTTCTCGGTACCGATCCAGTAGCGGCCGCGGCGGTCGCGGTAGATGGCCGTGACCGAGAGGTCGGGAAGCAGGCGGCACTCCTCGAAGGCTGCATCGGCCCGGCGGCGCAGCAGATAAAGCCCGTGGCTGCGGGTGCCGACGAGCAGGAAAGGCTCCCCGGGGTCGGCATAGAGCACCGAGATCTCGACCGAGGCGTCGCAAAGCGCATAGAGGGGTTCGACCGCTCCGTCATGCAGCCGTTCGATCCGGTTGCGGCGGGCGAGGTACAACGCCCCGGCGTAACAGATCCGGTAATCTTCGCCCGTGCAGAGGGTCTTGAAACGGCCCCGCCGCATGTCGTATTCGGCCACGCCGTCGAGGGTCTGAAGCCAGATCTTGCCGTCGCGGTTGCCCGTGATGCGCAGGATGTTGTCGCAGAAGAGCGATTCGGGATCGTCGGGATCGGTCTTGAAGACCGTGAAGTCGTAGCCCGACCAGAGATTGAGCCCCTCGGGCGTGCCGATCCAGATCAGGTTGCGCTCGTCGACGTACATCGAGATCACCGAATAGTGCGACAGCCCGTCCGCCACACCGATATGCCGGTAATTGAATTCGTGCGCGGCCGCAAACGGGAGACCCGCGAGCGGCGCGAGCAGCGACAGAAGGAGACAGGCGACGAGTCGTTTCATGGCATCCGGGCAGGCGGCGCTGCGTCGGTTCGGAGGGCATGTTCCGCCGGCAGACCGCATTGGGTCTACAAATATAGGTATTTTTATGCAGATTCGGTCGCTTTGCGCGACGAAATCTTCATCCGGTGCTACCGTTCCGCCTCAACGGCGATCCTGTAGCCTCCCCGGGACTGCACCTTCCGCGCCCGGAGCTTGAGCCGCAGCAGCGCATCGCCCCAGACGTTCGAGAGGCGCGGATCGGACAACGCGACCCGTTCGACGGAGGGTTCGAACTGCGCGGCATCGTAGCGCAGCACGGCCCGGCGGCCCGCGGGCGTGGTGATCGCGATCCGGCCGGGCGTGGCGATATCGGCCTCGCCCCGGCACATGAAGTGCAGTTCGTTGGGCACGGCGGGCGCCGTGAGGGCGAAATCGTCCGTGAGGACCATCCCGTCCGGTTGCAGGCGGCAGCTGCGGCGCCAGGAGCGGATGCCCGCCTCGGCAGGATAGGCCCCGGCCAGATCGAGCGTGAAGGTGCGGCGACGGGCATCGGCCCCGACGGCGGAAGCCTTGTATCCGGCCCCCTGATGCTGCGAGAAACCGTTGATCTTCGGCAGGTTGTGGTAGTCGCTCTGCATCGACCAGATCGTGTAGCGTTCGCTGCTGAAGGTCTGGCGCGTATAGGTCCCCACCCCGGCGTCGAGCAGCACCGGTTCGCGGTCCACGCAGAAGATGAAGGTGCCGATGTCGTTGTGGTTGTGGCTCTCGTTGTTATGGCCCCCTTTGGCGGCCAGGAAGAGGTCGCCCGAACGCATGTAGCAGAATTCGGTCTCGGGATACCACGTGAAGGCGTGCGACGGCATCGCAGGCTCCGCGGCGGCCAGTTCGCGGCAACAGCGGATGTTCTCTATCGTACGCAGCAGGTCGCGTCCGAAATTCAGGAGCGGACTGCGCTTCCCGGCGACGAGCGCCGCGGCGAAACGGACCATCTCCTCACTCCCGACCGCCTTGCCGTAGCGGTAGATCAGCGGCGCGGGACCGCCTCCGCGGGCCGTGGCATCGGCGAAGTTGACCACCCAGCCGTCCCCTACGTAGGAGCGCGAGATGTATTCGCCCATGGCGCGGATCATCGGGTGGCCGAAGAGCGAGACGGTCCCCTGCGTGGCCCAGTCCAGCACCTGGAGGTAGTCGTAGGCCTTGCCCCCGGCGGCCTCCCAGTAGGCGGGACCCTCCTCGCAGGCGCCGTCGCCCTTGACGTAGTTCAGGAACCTGTCGACCGACTGCATCGTGCGATAGACGCCGTCGGTCAGCCGCTCGGGGTCCTCCTCGAGCAGCAGGAAACACTGCAGGATGTTGCAGTTGCACCACGGATTCCAGTTGTTGACCGTGTGGTTGCCGGCCTCGCGGAATCCCGTCCACCAGAACGCCTCGGCCCGCGAGAGGTAGGTGTCGAGGATACGCTCGCGCACTTCGCGGCGGATGCGCGCGGGAATCGACGGGTCGATCTTCGCCAGGGTCTCGCCGAAAAAGAAGTCGATCCAGGCGAGCAGGGCGCCCGTTTCGCACGAGACCAGGGCCAGCACATGGTCGTCCCTGGCGGGCAGGGCGCGCCGGCTGCGCTGGAGCGGCGTATGGGCCGAGAGGGCCCACGAGGTCTCTTCGCAGAGGTGGAACGCCCCGTTGAGGATCTGGTCGACGAAACGGCCCCTGCCCTCGGCCAGCTCGGCGACCACCAGATCGGCCAGGCCCTTGAGGTTGGCGTTGTTGCGGTCCTCCATGATCTTGCGGTTGCCCGAGCGTTCGTATTCGAGGTAATCCGTGGCGCGGATCACCTTCCACTCGAAGTCGAGCATCCGTTCGCCGCGACGGATCAGCGTCGCGCGGTGTTCACCCGTCAGGGCATCCCACCCGGCGCGGTCCGCATAGGCGGGATAGGGCACCCACCGGCGCCCCGGGACCAGTGCCGCGCGCACCCCCTCGCGGTCGGCGGCCCGCTGCAACAGGTTGCGTTCCCCGGCCCGCACGGCCAGGATGCCGCACACGAGCAGCAGCGTCAAAAAAAGATTTTTCATAAAACGTTCGGTTCTGTTGTGTACAGAGAGTACAAAAGTACGAATAAGCGGGAGCAAAAGCAAATTCATCCGTTTTTGCCGGACAAGCGTATCTTCGGCAAAGCCGAGGATCGAAAAAAGGGGAGTTTCCGCCGTTTGCCGCCGGAAACTCCCTGTCGATTATCGCCGGACCGTTACAGTTCGGCGCCGTAGCTCTTGTCGGCGGCGACGAAGGTATCCGTGGCGAAGTCCATCACCGAGAAGGGATCGGCGTCGGCTTTCGTGAAGCCGCCCTCCTCGGGCCGGTACTTGCTGTCCGGATGGAAATACTTCCAGCAGCCGTTGTTGTCGTCGGCCAGACCGTAGACGATATTGTCCTTGTAGGTCACCTCGCCCGCGGGATCGGCCACGTGGAACTTCAGCAGGAAGGACTCCTTGGCATAGGAACGGCTCCAGAAGATGTTGCGCGAGAAGTCGAACTTCTTGATCGTCGAGAGGGTGAACAGACCGTTGGGCTGGCCGATGTAGTTGATCATCGAACTGCGGGTCACCTCGATGGTGACCTCGGGCATCACCTGATCCGGCTTGTTGACGTGCAGCAGCGTGCCGTGGGTGACATAACCGTCGGTATAGATCACGCTGTTGTCGAACACCATGCTCTTGCCCAGCACACCGGCGTTGAAGTTGATGAAACGCATGGCCTTGGCGTTGTCCGTGGCCCGGGCCTCGATGATGCTGTTCGTGATCCCGACATGGTCGATCTTGCCCGAGGCATTGTTGAAATAGCTCATGTTCTTGTCGGTGGCGGCGATGAACTTGCTGTCGTCGAAGATCAGGTTCCCGCTGACCACCGTGCCCGAGGCGAAGTTGAACAGGTAGTTGGTATAGGCTCCGGCGTCCAGTTCGACATTCTTGAGGATCAGACCGCGGCCGTTGCCGAGCGAAAGCGGGCCCGACGTCTGGGTCACCTTCACACGCTCCTTGCTGTGGCGGCCGATCAGCACGAGTTCGGTCACCGTGCACTTGGCGAGCTTGATCTCGGCACCGGCGGCCGGATCGAGGAAGTAGACACCCGGCTTGGAGATCTCGGTCGAGGCGGTGACGAGCGTCGCTCCGGCCGTATTCTTGTCGTAGGTCACACCGGCGAGGGTTACCCCCTGCTCCCAGTAGTCGATGGCGGCCTTGAGCGTGCGGGCCTCGGCCGTGGCGACCTCCTCACCGACGGTCGAATCGTAGCAGGCGACCACACAAATCGTGTAGGCGGTACCCTGCACAAGCCCCTCGGCCGTCACGGCACCGTCCGCACCGGTCAGCCCCTTTTCGAAGAGTTCGGCAGCCCCGGGAACGGCCTCGGAGGAGGGAATACACAGGTATCTCCAGCCGTTGGCGTCGTCGGTCTCGACCGTGAAGGTAAGCGACGTCTCGGTCGTCTTCGAAGCGTCCACCGTCACCGACTTCACGGCCGGCGTGTGGAGCACCATATCGCCCGTGGCGACACGCAGTTTGGCAATCGTCGAGAGTCCGTTGTCGGCCACGGCCAGGATGCAGACATCGGTGCGCGTATCGGCCACGGCGCGGGTTCCGTCGGCCGGAGCGCCGACACGTAGCGTATGGGTCGCGCCGTCGGCAGCCTCCGTCCTGGCGGTCAGCACGGCCGACCATCCCTCGGGGGCCGTCACGACGGCGGAGGCCACGCCGACCATCGTCACATCGAAGTCGCGGGTCTCCTTCAGGGCGAAGGTCACGACCTCATCCGCACCGGCGATCACGCATTTGAAATTCGCAACGATGGGCACCTGGCAGACGGTGCCGTTGAGCAGCGTCACGACGAGCATCGAACCCTCGACCTGCACGTCGGCAAAGAATTTGTCCGACACCGCGCCGCCCGTGGCGCTGACCGGCTTGCCGTCGGCGCCGAGCACCTGTACGAAGTTCTTGCCACCGTCGTAGCTTACCATCCAGTAGCCCGACGCATCGACCTTGAACTGCGGCGTGGTTCCGTCTTCGCCCTTGGAGCCGGTGGCACCCGGCTCGGCGACGGCACGTACGGGTTTGCCGTCGGCACCCGCGATGCGGGTGAAGGTCACATTGTCGAAGCTCACCGTCCAGTAGCCTTCGGCATCGACACTGATCGTCGGGGTGTAGTAACCGCCCTCGCTGCCCTGGGTCAGGGTCAGCACCTCGCCGTTGGAGAGGGTGATCGTATAGACGCCGTTTTGCTCCTCGACGGAGTTGACCGTGGCGCCGTTGAGCAGTTTCTGAATCGCCTCGACGTTGGCGTTGAGCACGTCGACCTGCGTTTCGAGGGCCTTGAGGCGGGAGCCGAGGTCTTCGATATTGCGTTCGAGCTCGTCGATCTCGGATTGCTGGCAGGCGGCCGCTACCAGAACGGCGACTGCGGGAAGCATGAATTTAAGCAGTTTTTTCATGGTATTTTAGGCTTTTTTATTCGACAATTATTTAAGTTCCAGCAGCCATGCGGGCACAGCCCCCAGACGTTTCTGCAGCTGGGCCTCGTAGAGCGATTCGGGATAGACGTTCGCGCCGTGTCCCTCGTCGAGTTTCACGCTCTGGGGATCGAACTGCACCTGACCGGCATATCCGACGATCGTCGGCGGCAGGAATTTCCAGTAGAGCGACGAATAGTTCCACCAGCTGATGTATTTGGACGGCTCGGGCACGGTCTCGCTGAAGTTCCAGATCGTGAGGTCGTCGAGGTGGTTGGGCATCTGGTTCATATCGCCGCCCTGGCGCGAGGAGAGGAAGGCGCCGCGGCAGCAGTCGAACAGCGAGGCGCGCGGCTGCGTGGCGTGCGACTCGAAATTGCTGTCCCTGCCCCACGAGTTGCGCCACAGCACGGCACCCATCGAGGGTTTCGAGATGCCGACGGCGTGATATTGGCCCGCACCGTCCATCATCTGCGCGGCGTTGGCGACCGCGGGTCCAGACGTCCGGTCGGTGACCTTGCCGATGAAGACGCGCGACGATCCCTGCGAACGGATGGCCGCATGGCCGCGCTTGCCCGTGATCTCGACGTCGTAGACCGAGACGTTGGCGCAGCTGACGATCGACGAACACTCGCTCACGTCGGTAAAGCGCACGCGGCGCATCCACGAGTTGGTAAGACGCATCAGGTTGATGGGCTTGTAGGCACCGTCGTCCTCCCACGAACCGTGGTGTTTGAAGTCGGCCTTGGCGTTGCCCCTGAAGGTGATGTCCTCGACACCGACGTTTTCGTAATGGTTGTATTTCTGGATCTTCCAGCCCCATTTGCTCTCCACGGGGTGCATGATCGGCTCGACGAAGGTCACGCGCGAACCGTTGACCGAGGCGATCTGGTGGTAGTCGTAGACCGTGACGCCCTCGGTGACGATCTGGTAGCCGGATCTGTTGATGTTGTCGTAACGCTGCTGCGAGCCGAGCTCCTGGAGCACTAATGCCGGGTCGTTGTTGACCAGCGAGAGGCAGACCCAGTCGCCCTTCTTCAGTCCGGCGGCCGAGGCCACGTCGACCGAGAAAGTTCCCTTCGCCGCGTCGCCCGTGACGGTCGTGATGTCGGCCAGACCGCTGTTGTGCTTGATGTTGATCAGCACCTCCGAACTGTACATGATCTCGGGTTTGGCCGGGATGTTGGGCGCCGTCATGAGGATCGTCGTCTTGTCGCGGCCGGCACCCTTGAGGATGAGGTTGCCGCGCGTGATGATGATCCCCTCGCTGTAGGTCTTTTCGTCGTCGGTGGCGGCGTGGAGCTCGAATTCGCCCTCGGGGAAGTAGATGACGGCTCCCGACTTGGCTTTTGCCGCCTCGACAGCGGCTAAGAAGGCCTTGCGGTCCGATTTGCCGTCGCCCGGAACGGCGCCGTAGTCACAGACGTTGAAGACCGTGTAGCCCAGGGTGGAGACGTCGGCCGGTGCGACTTCGCCGTGCATGTATCCGGCATAGGAGAAGTCCAGCAGCACATTCTCCTCGCTGCCCGAGTGGAAGGCCTGCCAGGCCGGAGTACCCTGCGAACAGGAGACCTTCAGCGTGACGATCCGCATGTATTTCTTCTCGGAGAGGATGGCGATGCGGATCTCGCCGGTGCCGTCGTTCGACGGAGCAGTCACGGCGAGCGACTGTTCATTGAGTTGCGCCTGCCAGCCCGACGGCACCTGGATCATCGCCTCGACGACGCCCGTCTGCGCGACGGTGAAGACCCGCCGTTCGTTGATCAGGAAGGGTTCGACGTCGCGGTCGTGTTCGATCGTGAGGGCGAAGTTCGTCACGACGGGGAGCTGTACCGTCTCGCCCCGGAGCGTCGTGACCGTAAGCACGGCCTGCCCGGCATCATAGGTCACCGAGGAGAAGAAGCCGCTGTACGACTGCCCGCTTACGGCGCTGACATAGCGGCCATCGGCATCGGTCAGATAGACATAGGTGGCGCCGCCGTCGTAGCTCACCATCCAGTAGCCTGCGGTGTCGATCTTCACCCTGGGGGTCACGCCGGCGGCACCCTTGTCGCCTTCGGCTCCGTCCTGCGGCCGCGCGCTCACGGGAGCACCCGAGCCGTCGGTCACCGCCGTAAAGGTTTCGCCGCCGTCGAGGCTGACGATCCAGTACCCTTCGGCATCCACACCGTAGATGGGTTGTGCGTGTTCGATCTTCACGCCGTCGCAGACTTCGATCGTGCGGCCGTCGCTCAGTTCCAACCGATAACCCGTCGGGATCACGGTACAACCTACGATGACCGTCGAACTGTTCATCAGCGCATAGACACTGATGATCTGTTCGTTCAGCGCCGCGACATCGGTCTCCAGAGCGACTATCCGCCTGTTCAGCGCCTCGGCATCGGCCCGCAGGTCGTCGAGGTCCTTGGAACAGCCGGTCATCACGAAGCACATCGCAAGCACCAGTGCATAAATTCGTTTCATAAGATCATGGTTTTGGTTGGTATTACTTTTCATTTCTTTGTTCCTCTTCGTAGGGAATGATCTCCGCCAGGATCCGCTCGCGGTACCAGATGTCGTTGCTGCGGCGCAGCTCCTCGCCCAGTTGCCTGCGCAGGCCGGCCATCACCCCGGGACAGGCCTCCGGATCGAGGGGCCGGAGCTGGTAGGGGTCGTTCGCATCGTCGAACAGCAGGATGCGCTTGACCGTCCGTTTGCGGTCGATGGCGATCTCCATCGTGTAGCGGTCGGTCTTCACGCCGCGCGCCTCGGGGAAGATGCCGTGCACCATCCGGTCGCTGTCGCGCCGTCCGTTCAGGTTGCGGATGTAGAGCGCCGCGCGGGGACGTTCGCCCGAGGCGTCGCCGCGCAAGGCCTGCGAGAGATCGCGACCCTCGACCGAGGCCGGGATCCGGTCGCCGAGGCCCGCCAAAGCGAGCAGCGTGGGCATGATGTCGGTCGTCGAGAGCATCAGGTCGTCCACCCGCGGCTGCAACACCTCCGGGTAACGGATCAGGAAGGGGACGTTGAACGATTCGCGGTAGATCGAATTTTTGGGATCCTGGAGCGAGTGGCTGCACATCGTCTCGCCGTGGTCCGACGTGAAGACGACAATCGTGTTGCGGTCCAGGCCGCGCTCCTTCAGGGCCTCGAGCAACCGCCCGAATTCGCGGTCGACCCCCGTCACGGAGGCGAAATAGTAGGCCGCCGAATGCGATTTGTGCATCGTCGTATCGGCGTTGGGGCGCACGAGGAGTTCCGAGAGGCTCCTGTCGCTGTAAAGGGCGTAATCCTCCTCCATGCAGTCCCGGGTCGAGGAGTAGGGGGCGTGGGGCGGGTTCATGCCGATCATCATCAGGAAGGGTTTCGAGGCGTCGCGCTCGCCGTTGCGGTTGTCGAGGAAGGCGATGGCACGGTCGACCTCGTGTTTGGGCGACCACTCGTCGACGTCGTGGCGGTTGCCCCCGTTGTCCCAGTAGTGGGGGTGCTTGTGGACGTCGAAGGTGCCGTAGGAGTACCAGAAGTTGAAGCCGTGGCGCCGCTCGGGAGGGGTGTAGGCATCCCACACCTCGTCACCCGGGACGACGTAAGTGCCCGGCTGCTGGGGATTGTTGCGCGTCGGGAAGTCGGCGTGCAATTTGCCGATGTAGGCGCAGTCGTAACCCGCGGCGGCGAGCACGTCGCTGATGCAGACCGCATCGGGGGCCAGCGTGCTTTCGGGGCGTTCGTTCATGCAGTTGAGCGTCACGCCGTTGCGTTCGGGGAACATGCCGGTGAGCATCATCCCCCGGTAGGGGCTGCTCACGGGGCAGGTGCTGTGGGCCTCGCTCAGGACCACCGACTGGGCCGCGAAGGCGTCGATGGCGGGCGTGAAAGTAGGATCGGCCACACAGCGCGTATGGGCGCTGTAAGGGGCGTCGTTCCAGAAGTGGAGCGAACAGTTGCGCAGCTGGTCCGGGAAGACGTAGACGATGTTGGGCTGTGCCGTCGCGAACGCAGGGAGGCAGAGGGCCGAGACGGTGCCGGCAAGCGGCAATATGTGGCGTTGTTTCATGGTTTTCAGTTTTAGGTGTCGGTTATCGGGTTTCGGTCAGCCGTATTTCGCGGGTCGCCCCTTCGCGGCACATCACCACAAGGCGGGTCGTGTCGGCATCGTGCTCCACGGCGACCCCTTCGCACGTCCCGTCGAGGCTCCAGCGGCCGCAAAGCGTCACCGCCACCCGGTGTTCGGCCGAGGGGTTGTCGATCCACTCGCGGGCATAGATGCTGCGCTCGATGCGTTTGCCGCCGGCGTCGAACCGCTCGTCGCTCGGACCGTCGTAGAGCGCCAGGTCGGGATCGGCGACACTGAGGGTCAGCGCCCGCTCCCCGTCGCGGCTCTCGAGCAGGATGCAGGGACGCGACACGGCCGTCACGACGCCGGCACCCGGCAGACGGTCGGCAGCCTCGAAGGCCACGGCGGCATAGAGGCCGCTCGGGAGATCCTTCACGGCGTGCAGCTTACGGTCGCAGGCGCAAACCGTGTAGGGCGACGCCGCGGCGCAGGCCTCGGTCTGCTGCGGAGTCGGGTGGACGAGCAGCAGATATTCATAACTGCCGCCGCGCACAGCGCCCTGTCCGTGGTCGATCCAGGCCCGTTCGAAATCGCCTTCGGTGGGCTGGGCCGTCTCTTCATGCAGCGAGTGCTGGCGTTCGCGCGTGACGCAGACGCGGCCGCGGGGGACGAACCACACGTTGCCGAAACGGTCGCTCAGGCGGGCGCCGCCGTCGAGCGTCGTGCGGCAGGGGAACGATGCGACCGCCGCGCCGCCGATACCGGTGGGAGCCGTCGTCTCGGGCAGGCTGTTCTGGAAGAGGGTGGTATGCACCCCGCCCGGGGCGTCGTTCTCGATGTCGCTGCCCAGGGCCACGACGCGGTTGTCGAAGAAAAAGAACGATTTGCGGGCCCGCAGCGAACCGTTGTATTTGTCGTGCTCGTGGAGGATCATGCCGAAGGCTCCCTGACGCCCGCAATGGCTCGCGCCGCCGCAGAAGGCCTCGTCCGAAAGGAGCATCTCCTCGTAACCCGAGCAGGTGTCGACGTTCAGCACCGTGGCCTCCATGCGCTCCATGGGGATCTCCACGGCGGTCGTGCCCGGAATGTGGCACCAGTCCCACCCCTCCTGGCGGAATCCGCTGCCGAAGGCAGAGACGGGGTCGCCGTCACCCTGGATCTGAAGCGATCCGTGGGTCAGGTAGCGTCCGTAGAGGTTGCAACCCTGGTAAATTTCGGCCGACCAGAGGTAACGGCTGTGGCCCGCGGCCGTAAGCAGCCAGCCGTCGCGGCGCTGTGCGAGCGAAGCGTTGTAACCGTAGACGCGACAGCCCTCGGGGTCCGCTTCGGGTTCGATGCCTGCGGCGCGGAACTGTTTCGAGGCGCGGTCCTTGGGATTGGCGGTCAGACGCAGGTAGGCGGCGGCCAGCTCGGGGTCGACCGCATGGCTTCCGTCGGGCGATCCGGCCTGGGCCAGACGGGCATACTGTCTGGGGATCAAGGCGCCGCGACCGTCGGGATGACGGCCCGAGAGGGCCAGCGGGAAGGAGCGCAGATTACAGTAGAAACGCATCTCGAGCAACGCGCGCTTGAGGTTTTCGTGCCCCTGGCGGCCGACGGCGAAGTCGGTGCCGGCAAAGAGCCAGACGGCATGGACGGCGCCCGTGAAACCGCCCACGGCATAGGCCGGATAGTGGCGGCGGTGGTGGTAGACCGTGCCGTCGCTCTTGAAGCAGGGGGCCAGCCCCTCGGCATATTGCAGTCCGTTGTCCACCCACTCCGAGAAACGGCGCAGGTAGGCCGCCTTGCGGGGGCTGTCGTCGAGAATCAGCAGGGCGGCAAGACGTCCCGTGAGCGAGGTGTTGAAGGCATCGATGTCCATTCCCTTCACGGCGGGCAGGCGTTTGACCTCGCCCAACCCCGAGAACCACTCCATGGCCTGCTGCAACTCCGGGAGCAGCCCCTCGCAGTGCAGGACCTCGCGCATAAGATAAGGTGCCAGATAGAAACTGCGCATGCTGTAACCCAGATGGTGGAGCGTGCCGAGGGCGCTCCCGGCCGTAAATCCCTGGTCGAGCAGGTGGCGCGTCAGCTGGAGATACATCTGTTCGGTCTGCTGCCGCACGGTCTCGTCAGCGGCGGCGCCGTGGGCAACGGCCAGATCGAGCAGCAGGTCGTTGCAGTCGCTCAACAGCATTCCCTCGTCGGCATACTGCTGCTTGACCCCGGGATGTCCCAGATTGATATAGGTCTCGGCATAGCGGACAAAGAAGATACTCTTGCCGCGCAGCGTGCCGTCGTCATTGCGGGTGATGCCGTAACGGGCGAAGCGGTCGCGCAGCTCGTCCAGAGGGCGGGGTTTGCGCCCCTCGAGGATCATCTCGCGAAAACGCGCGCCGATCCGGGCCATATCCTGCCGCTGCGCCTCGGAGGGGAGTGCCGCGGGATCGGCGTCGAGCCGGTCGTTCCACCACTCGAGCAGCTTGAGCCAGTGGCTATCCGTGCCGCGGTTGATGAACGGAGCCTGCGTGTCGGCCGTATGGTGGCGGGAGTCCTGGAACGAGGAGGCGATGATGTGGTCCAGGAAGAGTTCGCCGCGGCGGGCGCCGCGGACCCGGATCACGATCTCGTCCATCCCCTCCTCGGGCTGCCCCTCCATATCGCGGTCGAAGGCGACCCAGGCGCCGTGCCAGCCCCGGAAGCCGAGACCGTAATCGAAGTGGCAGCAGGTGCGTCCCTGCTTGCGGAACTCGAAGGTCAGGTGCCCCTGCGACGGCTGCGCGGCATAGAGCCAGAAGACGAAGGTCGAGATGCTCGTCTGCGTCGGGTCGGGATTCTCGCGCCGATAGTCGACTGCGACGGGCAGCGTCAGCTGCGCCCCTTCGCGCCGCCAGGTCCAGCGCAACGAGCGGGCGAAGTGTTTGAAATGGGCCTCCGAGACCTCGATCGAGGAGCTGCGGTCCGCCACGGCGGGTGACACCCCCTCCTCGAAGGAGAGGATGCGGGCATCCGCCACGTCGTGCGTCTGCTGTGCCGCGGCGCCGAAGAGCGTCGAGACCAGAAGCAGGGAGAGGATTCCTTTGCGCACCATCGCGACTATTGCAATACGGGTTCTCCGTGTTCGATGTTGCGCTTGCGCAGCAACGCCTCGAGCAGATAGTAATCGGCGTAGTTCAGCGGCACGTCGATGCTGCTGCCGTGGGGAATGCTGCCCACCGAGTGCATGAGCAGGAAACCGCCGTTCTCACCCGCAGCGGCCCGGTAGGCGGGGGTCGAGAGCGAGGCGACGATTCCGTCGGCGAACGCCTTCATCGCGGGGTCGTTGTCATAGGTATAGAGTTCATAGAGCGCCGAGGCGATGACGGCGGCACTCGACGCGTCGCGGCAGGCCTCCGGGATGTCCGGCGCATCGAAATCCCAGTAGGGGATCTTGTCTTCGGGCAGGTTGGGGTGCTCCATAACGAAACGGCTGACCTTCTCGGCGTGGCGCAGGTAGCGCTCGTCGCCCGTATAGCGGTAGCAGAGCGTATATCCGTAGATGGCCCACGCCTGCCCGCGCGCCCACGACGACTCGTCAGCGTAACCCTGGGCCGTGCAGCGGCGGCGTACGTCGCCCGTCTCGGGGTCGTAGTCCACCACGTGATAGCAGCTGCCGTTCGGGCGGAAATGCTCCTCGAGCGTCCGGTCGGCGTGGTGTACGGCCATATCGTAAAGCGAACGGTCGCCGCTCATGTCGGCGGCCTTGAAGAGCAGCTCGAGGTTCATCATGTTGTCGATGATCACCGGATAGCGCCATCCGCGTTCGGCCTGCCAGCCCCGGTCGACGTTCCAGGAGAGGATCACGCCCGTGCGGGGGTTGTAGCGCGTGGCCAGCGAGCGGGCCGCCGTCACCATCACGGCGCTGTCGGCCGCCGTCGGGGCGAAACGCAGGGCGTTGCCGTAGCTGCAGTTGATCATGAAACCCACGTCGTGGTGCCACGTGAGGTACTGGACGCTGTCGAGGATCTCCGTATGGCGGCGTGCGCTCTCGGCCCACCGGCCGTCGCCCGTCAGGCGATACATGTACCAGAGCGTACCGGCAAAGAAGCCGCTCACCCAGTCGTCGATGGGGACGTACCGGATCTCACCGCCGGCATAGGTCGACGGGATGCGCGGGGTGCCCGTCTCGAGGCTCCGGCGGTTGAGGCTGCCGATCTGTGCGGCGGCGACGGCGAGGTTCTCTTCGATGAGTCGGTCTTCGGTCCGCGTCGGTGCCGGTGTGCATCCGAATCCCACGACGGCAAGGAGGACAACGGAGGAAAAAAATCTTTTCATGTGATCAAGTCGTGTTTTTGGTTACACAAAAGTATATATAGCACGGCGTTCGAAGGGCTTCGGGAGTACATGAAATTTCCGTAATCGTACAAAATGTACGCAAAATGAAATTTTCCGTACGCTGCGCACGCTTCCTTATTCTATAAATGATGTAAGTTTGTCCTGGCAAAAAACCAAGAACTACTACGCTTATGAAAAATCTATTACTAAAGGTGCTGATGCTTTCGGCGGCGGTGCTCTGCCAGGCCCCGGCACTGCGGGCGCAGTCCAAAATCACGGGTAAGGTTACCGACACATCGGATCAGCCGATTATCGGCGTGACGGTGACCGTCAAAGGGGCTACGCGCGGTACGACCACCTCGGTCGACGGCGAATATTCGATCGCGGCCAAACCCGGCGAAGTGCTCGTGTTCTCGTTCATCGGGTACACCAATGCCGAGGAGAAGGTCGGCACCAAAACCCGCATCGACGTCAAACTGACCGAAGCCGCCGAGCAGATCGGCGCCGTGGAGGTCGTCAGCATGGGTTACGGCACGTCGCTCAAGCGCGACCTGACCGGTTCGGTCGCCAAGGTCGACATGAACGAGGCGCTGAAGGCCAACATCACCAACTTCGACCAGGCCCTCACGGGTCGTCTGGCCGGCGTGGTGGTCCGCTGGAGCGACGGTCAGATCGGCCAGGAGGCCAACATCACCATCCGGGGCAACAACTCCCTGACGCAAAGCAACTCGCCGCTCTTCGTCATCGACGGATTCCAGTCCGAGAGTTCGCAGGCCCTGGCCCTCAGCTCGGCCGATATCGAGTCGACGCAGGTGCTGCGCGACGCCTCGGCCACGGCCATCTACGGTGCCCGCGGCGCCAACGGCGTAATCGTCATCACCACCAAGTCGGGCCGTACGGGCCGGCCGCGCATCAATTTCTCGGCTTCGTACACCGTCGACCAGCTGGCCAACAAGATGGAGCTGATGGGTCCCTACGAGTTCGTCAAGCTGCAGGCCGAGATGAAGCCCGACAACATGGCCACCTCCTATTTCAGCGACGGCCGCGACCTGGAGTGGTACCGCGGGCGGAAGGGCTACGACTGGCAGGACGAAGTCTACCGCACGGCCTTCACGCAGAATTACAGCATCTCGCTCACGGGAGGTTCGCCCAAGGAGACCCCGAACGCCTCCTTATATAATATCAGTTTCTCGGCCCTCGACCAGGACGGCATCCTGCTCAAGTCCAACTTCCAGCGCTACCAGGGCCGTGTCAACTTCACGCAGGAGATCGGCAAGCGGGTGAAGTTCAACATCAACGTCAACTACACCCGCACGGCGACGGGCGGCATCACCCCGACGTCCGCCAACAACTCCTCGTCGCAGACCGGCTGGCTCATCTATTCGGTGTGGGGTTACCGCCCGATCTCGAACAAGATCGACGGCTCGGACCTGATCGCCGATATGATCGACAGCGACGCCGCCAGCGGCAACGACTACCGCTTCAACCCCGTCTACTCGACCAAAAACGAGCACAAGAAGACCTACGTGGATGTCGTGCAGGGCAACTCGTACCTCAACTTCAACCTCGCCAAGGGACTCGACCTGAAGGTTTCGGGCGGCTACACGCTCAACAAACGCCGCCGCGAAGCCTTCAACAACACGCTCACCTACACGGGTTATCCCGGCTCGCCCTCGGGCAAGGGCGTCAACGGCGGCATCTACTGGACCGACACCGAGACCTGGATCAGCGAGGCAACGCTCACCTACACCGCCAACCAGAAGCGTTTCGGTCAGCACCACCTCAAGGCGCTGGTCGGTACGACGTTCCAGGGTTCGAAATACACCTACGACGGCATCGAGTCCACGCAGATGACCACCGAGAAACTCTCCCTGCAGGCGCTCTACACGGGTACGCTGCAACCGGTGACCTCCGACTATTACAACTGGCGGCAGCTCTCCTACTTCGGCCGCGCCGAATACGACTACGACCGCCGCTACTACCTCAACTTCACGCTGCGTGCCGACGGTTCGTCGCGCTTCCCGTCCGACAACCGCTGGGGCTACTTCCCCGCCGTGGGTCTCTCGTGGAACTTCAGCCAGGAGAACTGGCTGCGCGAGTCGCGGGTGCTGACCAACGGCAAACTGCGCTTCTCGTGGGGTCTGACGGGCAACAACCGCACCTCCTCGCCCTACGACTACTACGCCCGGCTCTCCACCTCGCCCACCGGAGCCAACAGCATGGACTACGTATTCAACGGTCAGATCGTCTCGGGCTACTACGTCAGCTCGATGGCCAACAACCGCCTCAAGTGGGAGACCACCGAGCAGTACAACCTCGGCTTCGACCTCGGCTTCTTCCACGACCGCATCAACCTGACCGCCGACTTCTACTACAAGGAGACCCGCGACCTGCTTCTCTCGGCCACGATGCCCTCCTCGTCGGGTTACACCGCGGCGATGATGAACATCGGCTCGCTGAGCAACAAGGGTATGGAGTTCACGCTCGAGACCACCAACGTCAAAACGCAGAAATTCCAGTGGACCTCGTCGTTCAACATCGCCTTCAACCGCAACAGGATCCTCGCCCTGGCCGACGGTCAGCGCAACCTGCTGCGCAGCGTTTCGTGGGATATGAAGTACAACTCGGACTACCCCTACATCTCGCAGATCGGCTCCTCGACGGGTATGATGTACGGCCTGATCTACGAGGGCACCTACAAATACGAGGATTTCGACGGTTCGAACGGCAACTACAACCTCAAGGAGGGCATACCCTACCACTCGTCGGTCAACCGCAGCAGCATCCGTCCGGGCGACCCGAAGTATGCCGATATCAACGGCGACGGCGTGGTCAACGAGAACGACCGCACGATCATCGGCCGCGGCCAGCCCCTCCACACGGGCGGCTTCAGCAACACGTTCACCTACGGCAATTTCGACCTCAACATCTTCATGACCTGGAGCTACGGCAACGATATCCTGAACGCCAACCGGCTGGTCTTCGAATCGGGCATCACGGCCAACACCAACCAGCAGGCCTCCTACATCAACCGCTGGTCGCCCGAGAACCCGACCAGCGACATCCCGCGTTCGAGCGCCAACGCCATGTCGTTCTACTCCTCGCGCGTGGTGGAGGACGGTTCGTTCCTGCGCCTGAACTCCATCTCGCTGGGCTATCAGCTGCCCGAGAAGATCGTGCGCCGTCTGGGCCTGGGCTCCGTCCGGGTTCACGTCTCGGCCAACAACATCTGCACCTTCACCGGTTACAGCGGTCCCGACCCCGAGGTCTCGACCCGCAGCTCGGTGCTGACCCCCGGTTTCGACTGGTCGGCCTATCCGCGTGCCTTCGGTCTGACGGCCGGTGTCGATATTAGTTTCTAATCAACCGCAAACATGAACCTGAACATGAAACGACTTTTCAACATAAGCATCGCGTTCGCCGCGCTTCTGTGCAACTCCTGTTCGTTCCTGGAGGTGGAGCCGAAGGTGATCGCACCCCAGACTTTCTACGAAAAGAACGACGACGTACTCTACGGACTGGCCGGAGTCTACGGCGCCCTCAATAACGAGGCCTTCTACGGCAACTACTACTCGCTGATGATGTCCTCGGTCGACGACCTCTGCTATTACAACCGCGAGATGACCGCCGCCTACCCCTATTTCTACAACTACGGCACGACCGACAGCCAGGTCTACGCCGCCTGGACGGAGATCTACAAGGGCATCAAGAACGCCAACGAGTTCATGGAGGCGATGACCGACGTCCGCGAGTCGCTCGACCCCCAGATGCGCTACTACAGCGAGGCCCGCTTCCTGCGCGCCTACTACCATTTCATTCTGGCCCAGGCCTGGGGCGACGTGCCCCTGCGCGATTCGGCCGCCAAGTCGCCGAGCAACGTCCAGCTGGCCGCCACGCCCCAGACCGAAGTGCTGCGGTGGTGCGTCTCGGAGATGGAAGCGTGCATCGATCCGCTGCCCGAAGGGATGGAGGGCGCCCCGTCGCGCATCACGCGCAGCGCCGTGCAGGGCATCCTGGCCCGCGTCTACCTCTTCATGGCCGGCGCGACGGTCCGCGATGTCGACTCGCACGCCATGTACGAGCAGGCCGCCTACTGGGCCCACGAGGTGATCGCCAGCGGTCTGCACCGGCTCAACGACGACTATTCGCAGATCTTCATCAACATGATCGCCGACCGTTACGACACGACGTTCTACGAGTCGATCTGGGAGGTCGACTTCCTCGGCGACCGCCAGGAGTACTGGACCAACGGCCGCATCGGCGACCTGATGGGCATGCAGAACACCGCCTCGACGAACAACTACAGCGAATGGAACTGCAACTACGCCTACGGCATGTACAACGGTTCGCTCAAACTGTGGGACCTCTACTGGTCCGACGACCGCACGGAGGACGAGAAGGAGCTGCCCAACAAGATCACGGACCTCCGCCAGGAGTGGAACATGGCCCCCTACAACTACAGCGGCAACGCCAAATACAACTGTACGGCCGGCATCGACAAGACCCCCTTCGTCTTCGACAACAAATCCTCGCTCGAATATCCGACGGCCGCCGCCGGACAGCGCAACGCGTCGAAGTGGCGCCGCGAGGCGATCTACGAGGGTCACCAGACGGCCAAAAACCTCTACACGGGCATCAACTATCCGCTGTTGCGCTACGCGGACGTGCTGCTGATGTACGCCGAGGCGATCAACGAGACGGACGGCACCCATACGTCGGAGGCCTACGACTGCGTGAAGCAGGTGCGCGACCGCGCCGGAATCAAGACCCTCGACAAGGGTGAATATGCCTCGCAGGAGGCCATGCGCCAGCTCATCCGCAACGAACGCGGCCGCGAGCTCTGTTTCGAGGGCCTGCGCAAGTACGACCTGATCCGCTGGGGTCTCTTCGTCTCGGAGATGAGGCGCTACACCCGCTGGCAGGGCGACGAACGGTGGGCCGGCAACGCCATGGCGCTGCGTGCCGCGGTGCTGGGCACGAACATCCAGGAGAAGCACATTTACCAACCCGTTCCCGCCACGGAGCTGGGTGTGAACAAACTGCTCAAGCAGAATCCGATGTGGTAACCAATCAAACAAGCGACTATGAAAATGAAAAAGATACTGTTCGCATTATCGCTGGCGGCCGTCGCGCTGTCGACCGTCTCCTGCGAGGAGGATATTCTCCGCACGACGGACGATACGTTCGTCACCCTGGACCAGACGAACACCTATTTGGCCGGCAAGGAGGTGCGTTTCCAGCTCCACGGCAGCCCCGATTACGTCTACTTCTTCTCGGGCGAGGTAGGCTCGCAGTACGAGTACCGCGACCGCACGACCATCTCGATGGAGGACCTCGAGACCTGCAAGCTGGTTGTCGAGACCACGGCCGTCTACGGTCTGGCCGGCGCACTGGACCTCTACGCCTCGAAGAGCTTCACGGGACTGGCGGGTGACGACGGTGCGGCCGACCTGGCCACGATGAAGGCCATCCAGGCAACGATGGACCCCGCGACGAAGGAGATCCCCGGCTGGGAGAAGCTCCCCTACAAGGAGGTGGCCAACACCCCGACCGTCCAGGAGTACGACATCACGGATTACGCCGACAGCTTCTGCCTGGCCTTCCACTGGAACACGCCCGCCTGCGACCAGACGCAGCGCACCTACCGCATCAATCTCTCGGTCAAGACCAAGTTCCGCGGTTACGACGAGGTGACGACCCCGGCCGGATCGCTGGGTATGATCTCGGTGTCGATGAACTCGGACTACATTGCGGATCCCTACTACCACGACAAGAGCAACGGTTCGGTCCGCTTCCTGGACCCCAGCTACGACGTCATCATGCAGGGTGTGGGTGCCAACGTACTGCCCTACTGCCTGGATTCGTGGGTCGTAACGACGCCCCGCCCGCTGAACAACATCGCCCCCGACAAGGGAATCTCGGTCAAGGCCTTCTCGGACGACACCACCGAATACGGTTACACCTACGAGAAGCCGGGCAGCTACGAGGCGACCTTCATGATCACGAACGCCAACTACCAGGGTTCGAACCGCAAGATCCAGCACATGAAGATCAACATCGTCGAGCCGATCCCGGCAGAATAACCGCTCCCCGCCCCTCACTTCCCCCCCCGACTGCACAGCGCCCCGGACCATCCGTCCCGGGGCGCTTCCCTTTGTCCGTACCCCGGCGCCGCCCGTCCCGAAAAGACGAAACGGATAAATGCGGAGATCACTCCTTCCGTCCTTTTCATCCCTGAACCGCACGGTGGATACCCTGCCCCGGGTGCCGGCCCGAACAAAAAAACGCGGCGCGGCATACGAAATTATTTTGTCGTTCGTTAAAATAGTTGTAACTTTGTGCGATTATCCCCGTATAAGGGGGTTGGGTGTTATTTGGAAACCGTTTCGTTTGGCCTTGAGCGAAGATTGACCCGTCAAGACTTCGGCAAAGCAAAATCGAACCTGTTGAAAACAACGTTTTCTCTGTCCCGACGCATAAAACCGAACCGCCGGAGTTGCCAAGGTGAGAAAATGTGCATAAAAACAAACTATGAAAAAGAGTGCTTTCATTTATGGGCTCGGGGTGCTGGTCGTCTTGTGGATGACCGGGTGTTCGAGTAGCATCAACCGATTGATCAAGACAGGCAAGCCGGACGAGATCTACGCCCGTGCCATGCAGCTCTACTCGGCCGAGAAATGGAACAAGGCCTCGACGCTGTTTGAGAGCGTGGAACATATCTATCGCGGTACGCCGCGCGAGGATTCGCTCCTGTTCTACAACGCCCGGTGCAAATACAAAAACCGCGACTATGAAAACGCCGTGACCCTGCTGGACGAATTTAGGCGCAGTTACGGCCGCAGCGCCTTTATCGAGGATGCCGAGGGAATGTACGCCACGAGCTACTACAACATGTCGCCCGCGCCCTATCGCGACCAGAGCACCACGACACAGGCCATCATCGCCATCAGCGACTTCATGACCCACTACCCCGAGAGCGACCGGATCGACGCGTTCGTGAAGATGAACAACGATCTGATGGAGCGCTTGCACGAAAAGGCCTATCTGAACGCCTACACCTACTACAAGATCGGCAAATACAGGTCGGCCATCGTCGCCTTCAAAAATGCGCTGAAGAGGTATCCCGAGAGCAAACGTCGCGAAGAGATCATGTATCTGATTGTCAGCGCGTCGTATCGTCTGGCGCACAACTCCGTCGAGTCGAAGCAGGCCGACCGCTACCTCTCGATGCTGGACTCGTACTACACCTTCCGCAGCGAATATCCCGAGTCGAAGTACCTCAAAGAGATGGAGCGGATGGAGAAGGAGGCCAAGGACTACAGCGCACGCCACAGCAGCGGCGAGACGACCGAAGAGGCCGACGACCAACTCAACCGATAAAGAATCCGAACGGAAAATATAGCTATATCATCAATATGGAAATCAAAAAGAACATTCCCAACAACACCATCACCCGCAAACTGGTGGACCTGGACCGCGAAACGGGCAACATCTACGAAACCGTCAACATCATCGCCCGTCGTGCCAACCAGATCTCGACCGAACTCAAAAGCGAGCTGAACAGCAAGTTGGCCACCTTCTCGTCGCCCACCGACACGATGGAGGAGACCTTCGAAAACCGCGAGCAGATCGAGGTGTCGCGCCACTACGAGCGTCTGCCCAAACCCGTGATCATCGCCACCGAAGAGTATCTCGCCGGCGAGATCGACTGGCACATGGCCGAAGCCAACGAAAAACCCTCCAAATAACCGGGGGGGGTGACCAAGGGGGCAACCCGAGGAGTTGTAAACAAGGAAAGCAACCCGGAGGAGTTGCCACTGGGAGGAGCTGCAACCAGAGAGAACAACCCGGAGGGGGGCTGTAACCGGGAGGAGCCATAACCATGGAGAGTAACCCTAAAGGGAGCAACCCGAGAGAACAGACAGCCCGAGGGGCAAATAACCGGAGACTAATAACCAGAGATGCAAAAGCAATGATACAGGGGAAACATATCCTGCTGGGTATCACGGGCAGTATTGCGGCCTATAAGGCGGCCGCGCTGTGCCGGTTGCTGGTGAAGGCGGGCTGCGAGGTGCAGGTGGTGATGACACCGCTGGCCAAACAGTTCATCACGCCGCTGACAATGGCGACCCTGTCGCGACGGCCGATTCTGGTGGAGTTTTTCGACCCCGAGAACGGCGCGTGGAACTCGCATGTCGGGCTGGGACAGTGGGCCGACCTGATGCTCATCGCCCCCGCAACGGCCAACACGATCGCCAAGATGGCCCACGGCGCAGCCGACAACCTGTTGCTGACGAGTTATTTATCGGCCAAATGTCCCGTTGCCGTCGCTCCCGCCATGGACCTGGATATGTATGCCCACGCGGCCACGCAGGAGAACCTCCGGACGTTGCAGCAGCGCGGAGTGGCGGTGATCGAACCCGCCTCGGGCGAGCTGGCCAGCGGACTGGAGGGTAAGGGCCGCATGGCCGAACCTGAAAAGATCGTCGAAGCCGTGGAGGCACTGTTCGACGAAAAAAAAAAGAGGCTCGCCGGTAGCCGCTTTGTCGTGACGGCAGGCGCCACGATCGAACCGATCGACCCCGTACGCTTTATCTCCAACCACTCGACCGGCAAGATGGGTTACGCCATTGCCGGGGAGCTGGCCCGCCGCGGTGCCCGCGTGACGCTCGTGAGCGGCCGCACGGCGCTGCCCTGTCCAAAGGGTGTGGACCGGATCGACGTATTGTCGGCTGAAGAGATGTACCAGGCTACCGTAGAGGCCTTTAAGGAGGCTGGCGGAGCCGTGATGTGTGCTGCCGTAGCCGATTATACTCCGGCGCAGGTGGCCCAAAACAAGATCAAAAAGAGCGACGACGACCTGCAGATTCCCCTGCGTCGCACGCGCGATATCGCCGCCGCCCTGGGGCGCGAAAAGGGCGGCCGGCTGTTGGTCGGGTTCGCTTTGGAGACCGACCACGAGGAGGAAAACGCCCGCAAAAAGCTCGACAAAAAGAATTTCGACTTCGTGGTACTCAACTCGTTACGCGATGCGGGCGCCGGTTTTCGCGGCGACACGAACAAGGTGACGCTGGTCGACAGGCAGGGCGCCGAAGTACTGCCGCTGATGAGCAAACACGAGGTCGCGGCCCGCATTGTCGACAAAATCGAAAAAATCCGCAATAAATAGAACCTATGCTGCGTCGTCTTGTCGTCGATAACTACGTGTTGATTGACCGCCTGGAGTTGGAACTGGACGCCCGACTGAACATCATCACCGGCGAAACCGGTGCCGGCAAATCGATCCTGCTCGGGGCACTGGGGTTGCTTCTGGGCGCCCGGAACGAGGGTGCGACGATCAAGGAGACGACCCGCAACTGCGTGATCGAAGGGACGTTCCACATCGGCGGTCTGCATCTGCAACACTTTTTCGAAGAGAACGACCTCGACTACGACGACGAGGTGACCATCCGCCGCATCATCACCCCCGCAGGCAAAAGCCGCTCGTTTGTGGGCGACCTGCCCGCCTCCCTGGCGACCGTCCGCGAACTGGGCGTGCGGCTGCTGGACATTCACTCGCAACACAGCAATCTGATTCTCTCCGAAGAGTCGTTCCGCACGCGCGCCATCGACCTCCTGGCCGACGACGGCGAGTTGCTTCGCGCCTATGCCGCCGCCTACGCCCGCATGAACGACCTGCGCCGTGAAGTCGCCCGTCTGCGCGCCGAGGCCGAAGCCGCCAGGCGCGACGAGGAGTGGATCCGCTATCAATACGAGGAACTGGCCGCCGCCAAACTGCGCGAAGGCGAGCAGGCCGAACTGGAAGAACAGCAGACCCTGCTGGCCCATGCCGGCACGATCGGCGAGAAACTGGAGCTGTTGCGCACGGTGTTCGACGACGAGACCGTAGGTACACTGCCGCAACTCAAGACCCTCATCACCGAGCTGCATCGCATTGAGAATCAGTTCTCCCCGGCCGCCGCATGGTGCGAGCGGCTGCATGCCTGCGCTATCGAGATGCGCGACATCGGCGACGAAGCCGCAACAGCGGCCGACCGTCTTGAGGCCGACCCCGAAAAACTGGAACGTATCGACAACCGTCTGGCCGAACTTTACTCCCTCTGTCAGAAGCACCGCGTCGGTCATGCCGACGAGTTGATCCCCTTGCGCGACCGTTTCGACGGGCAACTCAACACCATCGTCCGCAGCGACGAGGCCATCCGTCAGGCGCTCGACGATCTCGACCGTGCCGAACAGGAGGCCACGGCCCTGGCGGCCCGACTCCACGACGCCCGTCAGGCCGCCGCACCGCAGTTCGAGGAAGAGGTGCTCGCCACGCTCCGCCAGCTGGGGATGGTCGAGACCCGTTTCATCGTGCAGCTCTCCCCCGCCGCAACGCTTACGCCCACCGGCAGCGACATCGTCGCATTCCTCTTCAGCGCCAACCCCGCCGGTCTCCCCGCCCCTGTCGAGAAGATCGCCTCGGGTGGTGAACTCTCGCGCGTCATGCTGGCCGTCAAGGCCCTTCTGGCCCGCCGCATGGAGCTTCCCACGATCCTTTTCGACGAGATCGACACCGGCGTATCCGGTCGCATAGCCGACGCCATGGGTCAGATTATCAACGATCTGTCCTCCTCAATGCAGGTGATCGACATCACCCATCTCCCGCAAGTCGCCTCCAAAGGCGGCACCCATTTCGTGGTCTACAAACACGACAGTTCATCCAACATCCGTCGTCTGACCCCCGAAGAACGCATCGACGAAATCGCCAAAATGCTCTCCGGCACCCAAATCACCGACGCCGCCCGCGCACAGGCACGCATACTGTTGGGAAGGTAGGTCACACGGCTGTTTGACAACGTGGGCTACCGCACGACTGCGCTCGTCGGGGCGGGATTGGACCCCGCCCCTTGCCGCGCGGCGCTC
>CAZHMX010000007.1:0-32013 GCA_964533725.1 uncultured Alistipes sp.
ATCATCAACACCCACGACATGAACTCCGTGATGGAGATCGGCGAGAAGATCGTCTTCATCCACGAGGGCCGCAAGTGGTGGGAGGGCACCAAGAACGAGATCCTCACGGTGGACAACCGCGAGCTGAACGATTTCGTCTTCGCCTCCGCCATGGCCAAACGGGCCCGTCAGGCCGCGCAACGTTAACCGGAGGCGGGGGTCAGTCCCGAGAAAGAGAGACAGAACGGAGCGTGTCGGGGACGCCGGGTGACAACCGAACCGGAAGGGGAAACGGATAGCCCGAAAACCCGATGGAGCCGAACGCAGAGGAGAAACGGAGGAGATAAGATGAAAGTGAATGGAACGAGGAGAATAGAACGCCCCGCGGCACTGCAGCCGTTCTCGACCACGCTGCTCTGTCATGTGGCGGCGGCGGTGGCTTCGGCGTTGTGGGGGACGACCTTTGTCTCCTCGAAAATCCTGCTCAACCACGGACTGACACCGGCCGACATCATGCTTTTGCGGTTCGCGCTGGCCTATGCGGTGCTGCTCCTTTTTTCGCACCGGCCGCTCTTTGCCGCCAGCGTGCGCGACGAACTGCTCTTCGTCTGGTCGGGCATTACGGGCGGATCGCTCTATTTTCTGGCCGAAAACTCGGCCCTGCTCTATACGCAGGCCTCGAACGTGGCCATCATCATCGCGACAACACCCCTGCTGACCATCCTGGCCGCACGGTTTTTGAGCCGGTCGGAACGCATTACGCGCCCTCTGGTGTGGGGATCGGCCGTGTCGCTTGCGGGGGTGGTTCTGGTGGTCCTGAACGGCAATCTGGTGTTGCATTTCAGCCCCGCGGGCGATTTGCTGACCCTCGGTGCGGCGGTGCTGTGGGTGTTGTACAGCCTGGGGATCGTGCGGCTGAAAGACCGTTATCCCGCCTCGATGATCACGCGCAAGGTCTTTTTTTATGGCATTCTGACCCTGTTGCCGGTCTATGCGATACAGCCTTTCGGCGGCTCGGCGGCTCTCCTCGCGCAACCTGTGGTGGCGGCAAACCTGCTGTTTCTGGGGCTGGTGGCCTCGCTTTTCTGCTATTGGATCTGGAACGTGGCGGTGGCCCGTATCGGTCCGGTGGCGGCGGGCAACTATCTCTATATAAACCCCGTGGTGGCGCTTGTGACGGCCTGGGCGGTCCTGGACGAGGTGATCGCCCCGATGGCCGTAGGCGGTACGCTGCTGATCCTCTTCGGAGTTTACCTCGCCCAGCGCCACACGTCTTAATGCGCCGACGGGTAAGGGCATAATGTATGACGCATATAACGGAGGAGTTCTGTGCGTTATACGGATTTTATGCGGGTCGTGTCAACAGTAAGCCTGTACCTCCTCCGGGGTGATGCGCTCGTCCGAGAGCACCAGCAGACGCTCGATCGCGTTGTGCAGTTCGCGGATGTTGCCCGTCCATGGCCGGGCTTTCAGCTGTGCCACCGCCTCAGCCTCGATCGGCTTGGGGTCGATGCCGTACTCCGAGGCGATCTTGCCGATGAAATGGTCGATAAGCTGCGGGATATCCTCGGCCCGTTCGCGCAGGGGCGGCACCCGGACTACGATGACCCCGATGCGGTGGTAGAGGTCCTCGCGAAAGTTGCCGCGGGCGATCTCCTCGCGCAGGTTCTTGTTCGTCGCCGCCACCACGCGCACATCCACCTCGACATCCTTGTCGCTTCCCACACGGCTGATCTTGCGCTCCTGCAGGGCTCGCAAAACCTTGGCCTGCGCCGAGAGCGACATATCGCCGATCTCGTCCATGAAGAGCGTTCCGCCATCGGCCTGTTCGAATTTCCCCTTGCGCTGCTTGATGGCCGAGGTGAAGGCGCCGCGTTCGTGCCCGAAGAGTTCGCTCTCGATCAGCTCCGAGGGGATGGCCGCGCAGTTGACCTCCACGAAGGGGGCTGCGGCGCGCCGGCTCTTGGCGTGCAGCCACCGGGCCACCAGTTCCTTGCCCGTGCCGTTCTCGCCCGTGATCAGGACGCGGGCTTCGGAGGGGGCGATTTTGTCGATCATCTGCCGGACCCGTTCGATGGCGGCCGACGAACCGACGATACGTTCGGCCTGTGCCGTGGCGGCGCGCCGGGCCCGTGTGCGGGTCGCTGCGGCGGCGGGGTGGGGCGGCTCCTCGACCGTCCGGCGCAGGGTCCTCATCAGCCGGTTCATGTCGATCGGTTTGGTGAGGTAATCCTCGGCCCCCTGCCGTACGGCCTCGACGGCTCCGTCGATGGAGCCTTTGGCGGCCAATATAATAAAAGGGGTATCGGGATTGGGCAGCGTGCGGCTCTCCTCGGTGATGATCACGTCGAACGGCATCCGCGAGCAAAGCGCCTGTGCGTCGTCGTCGCTCTCGACCGCTTCGGCCGTAAAACCTTCGAATTCCAACCGTTCGCGCAGGTTGTTTCGCACACTTTTTGAATGATCCAGAATTAAAACCTTCGGCATAATTGCAAAAATGAAAAAAAACGTTTACTTTTGTACCAAAGTTACAACAAACTTCCAGACCCCTCCAAATCTCGGGCCTCCGTCGCGTTCGGTGAGCCCGGTGTCGAAAAGGGGTCCGAACCGACCGGGCCAACCGGCCGAACGTCCTATCCGTTCGACAGAAAATGTTACTCGCCGGAGCGGAGGCGCCGTCCGCGCGGGAAAGTATGCCGCACGTCAGACCGGGGATGCAGCCCGACAGATCGGGATAGATCGGGTGCAACCCGTTAAATACTTGAAAATGAACAAAAATTACAATTACGCACGCCGTAAGCTCTTTCTGCCCGAGTACGGGCGACACATCCACGAAATGGTCGATTCGCTGTCGATGATCGAAGACCGCCGCGAACGCAACCGTCAGGCCCGGGCCGTCATCGCCGCCATGGGCAACCTCTTTCCGCTGTTGCGCGATACGACCGATTTTACCCACAAACTGTGGGATCACCTCTTCATCATGTCTGATTTTCAGCTGGATGTCGATTCCCCCTATCCGCGTCCCTCGCGGGTGGAACTGACCGTCGAACCGCAGCCCGTGCCCTACATGCAGCACCGCATCCGCTTCAAGCAGTACGGTCGCTACACGGCCGAGGTTTGGCGTTCGCTGGCCCGCCGGGAGCCTTCGCCGCAGATGGAGCAGGAGACCGGCAACATGGTGCGCTTCATGCGCGCCAAGAGCTTCGAATACAACCAGGAGATCCCCAACAGCGAGATGATCATTCGTGACGTATCGCAGATGACCGACGGCGCCATTACCGTCGACGAACAGACCATCAACAGTGTCCGGACCGCCTATAAAAACCCCTTTACGCCCAACCGCATGCGGCCCCAGCAGAACCGCCGCCAGAACCACTACCAGCAAAAAGGATATAGCGGCGGACACAAACAAAATTACCAAAAAAACAACCGGCTACACAATTCCGCAAAATAATCGACCGTTTGTGAGAAAAAAACGTTATCTTTGTCGATCATTTGGAATTAATGGTATGTCAGAAATGAAGAAAATGCTCTTTTATATGGCCGCGGCGCTCCTGCTCTCGGCCTGCCACTCCTCCACGGTGAAGATCTCGGGACGTTTCGTCGGTTCGAACGCCAAAACCGTCTATCTGGAACAGGTCACCCCCTACGTGCAGACGGCCATCGACTCGGTCGAGTTGGATGCCAACGGAGACTACAGTCTGCGGGTGCACGATGTGGACGAGCAGCCCTCGCTCTACAATATCCTCTACGACGGCGAACGCATCCCCCTCTTCCTGGCCGGCGGCGACCGCCTGAAGGTCGGCTCGATCGGCAGCGTGGCCCGCAACTACACGGTCGAGGGATCGGAGGAGTCGGAGTTGTTGCGCGAGTTCTACCAGTCGTATGTGGGCGGCGTGCAGGGGCTGGACGGCATCCTCAAACAGCTGGACCGCGCCGAGCTTACGGACGACGACCGCCGTGCCGTGATGCGCGAATATACGACCGCATACCATCAGCTCAAGCGCGAACAGCTGAAGTTCATCATCTCGAACAAACCTTCGCTGGCCGCAGTCTATGCCCTCTACCAGCGTCTGCCGGGCGAAACGGCCCTCTTCAACGGCGCTTCGGATGTGGTCTACTATCGCGAGGTGGCCGAGGCCGTGGCCGAGCGTTACCCCTCCTCGCCCTACGTGCAGACCCTGCGGCGCGAGATCGAACGCCTGGAGTCGCTGTTCGACCTGGCCGCCAACATCACCGAGGCGAGCTATCCCGAAATCGAACTGCCCGACATGTACGGCAAGCGGGTGAAACTCTCGTCGCTCTCGGGCAAGGTGATCCTGCTGGAGTTCTGGTCGGCCGAGGCGGGCAACAGCAACGCGCGGAATGCCGATCTCAAACGCCTCTACGACCGTCTGGCTCCCCGGGGCTTCGAGGTCTACCAGGTGGCGGTGGATACCAATAAACCCGTGTGGATCAACACCGTACAGCAGCAGGCACTGCCCTGGATCTCGGTTTCGGACCTGCGCGGAGGCGCCTCGACCGCAGCGAGAACCTACAACATACAGAAGTTGCCGACCAACTTCCTGATCGACCGCGAAGGCCGGATTGTGGCCAAGGATCTCAACGGCGACGAGTTGGCGCGTCGGGTCGAATCGCTGCTTTAATCCGTATGAGGGAGGGGGAGATTCGCCGGCCGACCCTCACCTTATAATAACAATAAAAAACCTGTCGGATGATCTATTTCGCGGCGGATGTCCACTTGGGCACCAAAAGCGACCGGGACGACCGGTCGACCGAACGGCGGTTCAACCGCTGGCTCGATCGTGTCGGTGCGGATGCCGAGGCGATCTTTCTGCTGGGCGATCTCTTCGATTTTTGGTTCGAATACCGGCGCGTGGTGCCGCAAGGCTTCGTGCGCACGCTGGGGCGCCTCGCGGCACTGACCGACCGCGGCGTGAGGGTGGTGCTCATCACGGGCAACCACGATATGTGGGTCGGCGACTACCTGCGGCGCGAATGCGGCGTGGAACTCTATACCGCCCCCCGATGCTTCGATCTGTGCGGCCGACGACTCTTTCTGGCCCATGGCGACAACATGAACATCGGACGCCAACCCGCACTGAAACTGATGAATACGGTCTTTCGCTCGCGGGTGATCCGCTGGCTCTTCTCGTGGCTGGTCCACCCCGATTGGGCCGTCCGGTTCGGCCGCTGGTGGAGCGACGGCTCGCGCAAAAGCCACGGCAAATTCACGGACGACCCGAAGGTCAACCGCCCGCTCGATGAATATGCCCGCAACTACCTGAAACGGAACGCCTCGGTCGACGGTTTTCTCTTCGGCCACATGCACTGCGCGGAGGTGGCGACGGTGGAGGGACGCGAGGTGATCCATTTGGGCGAGTGGAGTCGCGCGGGATCTTTCGCCACGCTGGATGCGGCGGGCAAGTTGACCTTAAAAACCTTTGAGCTATGAAACAATATCTCGACCTGCTGGACCGGATTCTGACCCAGGGCGTGGTGAAGAACGACCGTACGGGTACGGGAACCCGCGGCGTTTTCGGCCACCAGTTGCGCTTCGATCTGGCGCAGGGTTTTCCGCTGCTGACCACCAAAAAGGTCTTTCTGAAGGGTATTATCCACGAACTGCTCTGGTTCCTGAAGGGCGATACGAACATCAAATACCTGACGGACAACGGCGTGCACATCTGGGACAACGATGCCTTCCGTTACTGCAACGAGCTGTGCCGGTCCCATGGTCTGCAGCCGGTCGACCGCGAACGCTTCCTTGCGTTGGTGGGGGAGGAGAGTCCGATCGAGGGATACCGTTTCGGCGATCTGAACCACGTTTACGGTTACCAGTGGCGCAGCTGGCCCTGCCCCGACGGCGGTGCGATCGACCAGATCGCTAAGGTGATCGATACCATCCGCCGCAACCCCGACTCGCGACGGATGATCGTCTCGGCGTGGAACGTGGCCGAGGTCGATGCGATGGCCCTGCCGCCGTGCCATGTGCTCTTCCAGTTCTACGTGGCCGACGGGCGGTTGTCCTGCATGCTCTACCAGCGCAGTGCCGACACCTTTCTGGGGGTGCCGTTCAATATTGCGTCGTATGCCCTGCTGACGATGATGGTGGCGCAGGTCTGCGCTCTTCGTCCGGGCGAATTTGTCCATACGCTGGGCGATACGCACCTCTATCTCAACCACCTGGACCAGGCCCGCGAACAGCTCTCGCGCGAGCCGCGGCCGCTTCCCGTGATGCACCTGAATCCCGCGGTAAACTCGATTTTCGATTTCCGTTACGAGGATTTCCGCCTCGAGGGTTACGATCCCTGGCCCGCGATTCACGCTCCGATGTCATTCTAAACCCTGCGCCGCACGATGATTTCCATCATAGTAGCCGTAGCTCAAAACGGCGTTATCGGCCACGAAAACAGACTGTTGTGGCACCTGAAGGAGGATATGCGCCATTTCCGCACGCTCACCACGGGCCACCCCGTCATTATGGGCCGCAAGACTTACGAATCGTTGGGCCGTCCGCTGCCCAACCGCACGAATGTTGTCATTACGCGCAGCGAGGACGCGCGGTTCGAGGGCTGTCTTACGGCCCATTCGCTGTCCGGGGCGCTGGCGATGTTTCCCGCCGACGAGGAGGTCTTCGTGATCGGCGGCGCGCAAATCTACAGCCTGGCCCTTCCGTTGGCCGACCGTTTCTATCTTACGGTGATCGAACACGACTACGAAGGCGATACGCGTTTCCCCGCGTGGGATGCTTCGCAGTGGCGTCTGCGTTCGTCGGAATCGGCCCCCTGCGGCGAGAATTTCCCGTGGCCGTACCGTTTCGAGACTTACGAGCGTTCTGTAAATACCGTTGATTTACAGGATATTGCCGTAGATCGAATCGCCGACGGTCAATAAATATCAAAAAAATACCGCATTTTATTTGCACAAGTCGATTTTCTTCTCTATTTTTGCATCCGCAAACGCAGGAATGCTGTTTTAGCTCAGCGGTAGAGCACTTCCTTGGTAAGGAAGAGGTCCCGGGTTCAAGTCCCGGAAACAGCTCTTCAGGGGGGGGAGATGAGGCCCTCCCTTTTTTGTTGCTTTTCTCCTCCTCGCTTTTTCTTACACGCCGACGCTTGAATCTGTTCTTGCGCCATTCTTGCGCCCATGCCATTCCCGGCAAAATCATAACAGGCTTTTGCTTTCGACTTTTCCAATCTGGCTGCGCCGAATATACTCGGTCTCGGCAGAAACAAATAAATTTGTTTTTGCCGAGACTTTTCGTATATTTGCAAAAATATATTGCGAAGAGAAACTGAAAAATGCGAAAGTTAGTCATCGGATTGTTGGCGTTGATCGCGGTGGCCGGTGCCGCCTATTTGTACGGCCGTTGGCTGTTCTATGGTTCGGCCGTAGAGGAACCGCATCACCTTTATATCTATCGTTCAACCGATTACGCCACGGTGGCCGACTCCGTACGGAGTATGATACGCCATCCGAAAGCCTTCGACTTCTATGCCCGGCGTCTCGATCTGGAACATACGTTCAAGCCCGGGCACTATCTCCTGACACCCGGGCAGAGCGTGATCACGGTGACGCGAACCCTGAAACTGGGATTACAGACCCCCGTCGACGTCACGATCAACAACGTCAAAATCCCCGCGCATCTGGCCGGTAAACTGGCCCGTCAGTTCGAAGCCGATTCGGTGGCCTTTTTGGCGGCGCTGACCTCACGTGAGCTGGCCAGCGAGGTGGGGTTCGACAGTCTGACCCTCTTTTCGATGTTCCTGCCCGACACCTACGAGTTCTATTGGACCGCCACGCCCGAAGAGGTGGTGCGCCGGCTACGCAAGGAGTACGACCGTTTCTGGACTCCCGAACGCGACAAGGCCCGCGAACGCAGCGGGTTGAGCCGTCTGGAGGTGATGACTTTGGCGTCGATTGTCTACGAGGAGACACGCAAGAGCGACGAGATGCCCCGTGTGGCGGGGGTCTATATCAACCGCCTCAAGAAGGGGATCCCCCTGCAGGCCGACCCGACCATCAAATATGCGATGCAGGATTTTACGCTGCGCCGCATCCTGAAGTCCTATCTGAAGACTCCGTCGCCCTACAACACCTACATCAACAAGGGTCTGCCGCCTTCGCCGATCTGCATGCCCGGGCGCGACGCCATCGAGGCGGTGCTCCATTTCGAGCAGCACCAGTACCTCTATTTTTGTGCGCGTGCCACGTTTGACGGCTACCACAATTTTGCCAAGACCTATACGGAGCATCTGGTGAACGCCCGTGCCTATGCGACCGAGCTGAACAGGCGTAAGATTATGAAATAAAACGATTTATGGTTGTCCGCATCTACGATAAGAACCCCTCGCCGCGGGAATTGGACCGCGTGGCCGACCTCCTGGAACGGGGTGGGGTGGTGGTCTTTCCGACGGACAGCCTCTACGCGTTCGGCTGTTCGCTGCGGGCGGCCCGCGGGGTGGAGCGGCTGCAACGGCTGCGCGGCAAGGACTCCGCGCGGATGTCGATCGTCTTTGCGTCGATCGGTCAGGTGGCCGAGTACTGCAAACTGGACGACGAGGCGTTCCGTATCCTGCGACGCAACCTGCCGGGGCCTTTTACCTTTATATTGAACACCTCGTCGCGCGTCCCCTCCAAGGCGGCGGGCAAACGGCGGACGATCGGTGTCAGGATTCCCGACAACGGGGTGGCCCGGGCGATTGTCGAACGGTTGGGGGTCCCGTTGCTGGCGGCTTCGGTGCCGGTCGACGGAGCGGAGCCCGAGTATGCGACCGATCCCGGGTTGATCGACGAGCGCTACGGACAGGAGGTCGATTGCGTGATCGACGGCGGCGTGGGCGAAGGTGTCCCGACGGCGGTTGTGGATTTGACCGTGATGCCGCCCGAAATCATCCGCGAGGGTGCCCGGGACCTGGAATAAACGGGGCCGGCAGAGGATGAAAACGAGGATGAAGATAAATAAAAAAAGATAAAGCAATGGAACAGAAAAATTATTGGAACGAACTGTTGAAGTACGGCGCAATCATCGGCGTGGTCGAGATTGCGGCTTCGGCGCTGGGATTGATTGTGGTGCCGGCTTCGGCGCTGATCTCGATAGCGGCGCTGGTGGCCTACATTTGGCTGATGCGCAACTTCACCCGGCAGCGTGCCGCCCAGATGCCCGCCGAGGTGGGATTTTCGTACGGCGACGGATGGAAATATATCGTGATGATCGGCCTTTTTGCCGGTATTCTGACGGGCGTTTACGAGATTTTCGCCCGCAATATCCTCTTCACGGCGCAGTATGACGAGGCGATGGCCCAGGCCATGGGAATCATGGCCCGGTCGATGCGCGGACAGATGGCCGAGATGAAGGAGATGATGCACAGGGTGATGTATTCGCCGGTGACGATTATCTTCTCGTGTGCGCTGGGCGGTGTGATCAAGGGGGCCTTCTTCGGTCTCTTTATTGCCGCCTTCACTTCGCGCAAGCCCGATATTTTTGCCGACAAAAAGAGCGAGTAGACGATGGGCCATCCGGATATTTCGATCGTTGTCCCGCTCTACAACGAAGCCGAGTCGCTGGCGGAACTCACGGCGTGGATCGACCGTGTCGCGCGTGAAAACAGCCTCTCCTGGGAGTTGATCTTCGTGGACGACGGCTCCACGGACCCGTCGTGGCAGGTGATCGAGCGCCTCAAAGAGCAGTACCCGACGGTGCGGGCCATCGGCTTTGCCCGCAATTACGGCAAATCGGCCGCCCTGTATTGCGGTTTCGAGGCGGCGCAGGGCGATGTGGTCTTCACGATGGATGCCGACCTGCAGGACTCGCCCGACGAGATTCCCGCCATGCGGCGCATGATCCTCGACGAGGGATACGACCTCGTATCGGGCTGGAAGAAAAAACGTTACGATCCGATCGGCAAGCGCTGGCCCAGCAAATTCTTCAACTGGACGGCCCGCCGTGTCTCGGGGATCATGTTGCACGATTTCAATTGCGGACTGAAGGCCTACCGCCGCAAGGTGATCAAGTCGATCGAGGTCTACGGCGAGATGCACCGCTATATCCCGCTGCTGGCCGACCGCGCCGGATTCCACCGGATCGGCGAGAAGGTGGTCGAGCACCGCGCACGTAAATACGGGGTCTCGAAATTCGGCTGGGAGCGGATGCTCAAGGGCTACCTGGATTTGATCACCGTTTCGTTCCTCTCGCGTTTCGGCCGTTCGCCGATGTACTTTTTCGGCGGGTTGGGGACGTTGATGTTCCTGCTCGGCGGCGGCACCACGCTGTGGGTCATCGCCCTGAAACTTTACCGCCAATGGCACGGCCTGCCGCTGCGTCCCGTGACCGAACAGCCGCTGTTCTATCTGGCCATCCTGGCCGTGATCCTCGGCGTGCAGCTCTTCCTGGCGGGTTTCCTGGGCGAGCTGATCAACCGCACGTCGAGCGACCGCAATGCCTATCTGATCGACCGGCGGATCGACCGCACGGGCGAACAAAAAACCGATAACTAACAGATTCAGACAATGATACAACGTATTCAAACCCTCTATCTGCTGGCGACTGCCGCGCTGCTCGGCTCGATGCTGCTGTTGCCGCTGGCGCGTTTCCGCACCGCGACGGAGACCTTTACGCTGCGCGCATTCGGCATTGAGGATGCTGCGGGTGCGGCCGTGCAGCCGACCTCCTATTTGGGCATTTTGCTCGCCATAGCTTTCGTGCTCGTGGCGGTGGATATCTTCTGCTACAAACGGCGGATGCTGCAGTTGCGTCTGGCTGCGGCCGCCGTGGTGCTGGTTCTGGGCGTCGGCATTATGCTGGGACTGCACTATTTCCTGTGCCTGAAGTTCTTCGCCGAGCTTTCGATCATCGGGCAGCAGTTCTGCTATCCGATCCTCTTCCCGCTGGTTGCGCTCTTTTTGCTGTGGATGGCCATTCGGGCGATCTTCCGCGACGAGTTGCTGGTCCGCTCGCTGGACCGAATCCGGTAGCGGGGCGGGACAAAAAAAGCGCAAAAAGTTTTTTCGTTTCGCGAAAAATCGTATAACTTTGTATACTAATCGGTTGCACGCCGAGACGCGTTGCGGCCACAGAATAGAACGACTATGAACAAGACATTGAAAATCAGAGACCTTACGTTGCGCGACGGCCAGCAGTCGTCGTTCGCCACGCGTATGAAACAGCAACAGATTGACCGCTGTCTGCCCCACTACAAGCAGGCGGGTTTCTTCGCTATGGAGGTGTGGGGCGGTGCCGTACCCGACTCCGTGATGCGCTATTTGGGCGAAAATCCGTGGACCCGTCTGGAGACCATCCACGAGGCGATCGGCGAGGTGTCGAAACTTACCGCCCTGTCGCGTGGCCGCAACCTGTTCGGATATTCGCCCTACACCGACGAGATCATCGACGGTTTCTGCCGCAACGCCATCGAGAGCGGTCTGGGCATTATGCGTATCTTCGACGCCCTGAACGATGTCGACAACGTTAAATCCACCATCAAGTACGTCAAGCAATACGGCGGTATCGCCGACTGTGCCGTCTGCTACACGGTCGACCCGAAGTATGCTCCGCTCGGTTTCTGGGCGCGTCTGATGGGCAAGAAGAACCCCGCACCCGTCTTTACCGACGCCTATTTCCTCGACAAAGCCAAACAGATGGCCGCTCTGGGTGCCGATATGATCACCATCAAGGATATGTCGGGCTTGATTCCGCCCCGCCGTGTGGCCAACCTGATCAAGCTGATCAAACAGAATATCTCCGTTCCCGTCGACTTCCACACCCACTGCACCCCGGGCTACGGCCTGGCCTCGGTGCTGGCCGCAATCGTGGCGGGTGTCGACGTCGTGGATACCAACTGCTGGAACTTCGCAGGCGGTACGGGTGCCCCGGCGCTGGAGTTGATCTACGTATTCTGCCAGAAGCTGGGTATCGATCTGGGCGTCAATATGGAGGCTGTGGCCAAGATCAACGTGGAGCTGAAGGAGATCCGCGCCGAGCTGGAGGCCCAGCTGGGTGCCAAGAACCCGCTGCCGAAGCCCTTCAACCCGCTCACCGACAAACTCCCCGCCGAGATCGACGCCCAGTTCGACCGCGCGATTGCCGCCGCCAAGGCCGATGACGAAGAGGCGCTTCTGGCCGCCTGCCACGCCATCGAGGCCCACTTCGGTTTCCCGAAACCCAACAAGCTGGTGCAGGAGGCCGAGATCCCGGGCGGTATGTATTCCAATATGGTGGCCCAGCTGGAGCAGCTGAAGTCGATCGATATCCTGCCCCGTGCCATGGAGTTGATCCCGACCGTCCGCTTAGCTGCCGGCCTGCCGCCTTTGGTGACGCCGACGTCGCAGATCGTCGGGGCACAGGCCGTGGCCTGCGCAATGGACGAGAAGGCTGGCCGTCCGATGTATACCACCAAGAACTCGCAGTTTATCAACCTCGTCAAGGGCGAATACGGCCACACCCCCGTGGCGGTCGACCCCGATTTCCGCCAGCAGATCTGCGGCATCCGCGAGGAGACCAATTACGACACCTCGAAATACCGTATGCAGCCCAATCCCGAGCTGCCCGAGGCCGGTGGCGTGAAGCTGGCCGCCAACGAGAAGGAGGTGCTTCTGTTGGAGCTTTTCCCGATGGTTGCCAAAGGTTTCCTTACGAAAGAGAAGGAGTCCGCCTATGCCGCCATCCATGCCGAGGAGCTGGCCCGCAAAGCCGCTGCCGAGGCCGAGGCCCGCGCCGCCGAGGAGGCCAAACGTGCCGCCGAAGCCGCCCGTCTGGCTTCGATCACCGGTCCGACGGTCAATGCGCCGCTGCCCGGCCGCATCATCGAGGTGAAGGTGAAGCCCGGCGATACGGTCAATCGCAATGACGAGCTGGTGATCCTCGAGGCCATGAAGATGGAGAACTCCATCACCGCCGATATGGCAGGTACCGTCAAGCAGGTATTTGTCGAGGCGGGCGATGTGGTCGCTACCGACGCCGTTCTGGTCGAATTCGAATAGTTTGCCGTGGAGGACCCCGACCTGCGGGCGGGGTCCCTCACGTTTTGTCCTGATAAGTAATTTTAATCCACAAACAGTTAATACAATGGCATTTCTGAAAGAATTTAAGGAGTTTGCCCTCAAGGGTAATGTGATGGATATGGCGGTCGGTGTGATCATCGGCGGCGCTTTCGGCAAGATCGTCACCTCGTTGGTGAATGACATCCTGATGCCTCCCATCGGTATGGTGCTCGGCAACACTTCGTTCGGTGATTTGAGAATAGCCCTCGGCACCCCTGCCGAAGGAGCCGAACAGGCCTATTGGAACTATGGCGCCTTCATCCAGCAGTGTGTCGACTTCCTGATCCTGGCCTTCTGTATTTTCTTGATGGTCAAGGTGATGAACCGTCTGGTCCGCAAGAAGGAGGAGGCTCCCGCCGCTCCTGCTCCGGCCCCCGAACCCTCGGCCGAAGAGAAGCTCCTGACCGAGATCCGCGACCTGCTCAAAGAGCGCAAATAAGCGCCTGTCAGAGCGTTACGCCCGCCAAAGCTCACGCCGGCCAGGCGTCACGCCTCCGCCCTTTCTGCGGACAGGAACTTTATACGGAACGGCCCGGCCGTCCTCCGTCGGTCTCCTGCCGGCCTTTCAGCCGACCCTTTTGTCGGCAATTGCGGCCTTTGCGGTACTGTGACTCCCGTGGCTCCGTGATTTCCGTGACCGGACCTGAATAACCGCACAACTCCGAACCCTTGATTGGGGACGGGGTCGTGCGGTATGTTTTATGGAATCGTGTTATGCTGCGCAGCACCCGACCGCGCATGCGCCCGTCGCAAACTTCTCGGCGGGTGTCCTCCTTGGGGAACCCGTCATTTTCAGGGGGTGTCCATCAGGTGGGGGAAGACCAGCATCACCAGGGGAAGGTAGTCGCCCAGGTCTTCGCGCAAAAGTTTCAGGCAGCGCTGGATCTCGCGGGTGACTTTTCGTGTCGACAGGCCGTAGCGGTCTGCAATCTGCTGGTAGGTCATCCCCTCGAACCGGTTGGCCATGAAGATCCGTGCCGACAGCTCCGGCATCTCCGACAGCCGGCGGCGGAAAATCTCCTCGATCTCCTGCCGAAAGAGGGTCTTTGCCAGATCGCAATCCTCGAGCGCATTCAGATTCGCCCGAATGTTGCGTAATCCGTGGTCGTATAGGGTCTGGCGCGCCTTGAACCGGGTCTGGCGTTCGCGCAGGGCATCGATACACTTATACCTCAAAATGCCGAGAATGTAGGGCGGAATCTTGTTGTCGCCCAAAAGCAGTTCGGCACGCTTCTCCCAGAAACAGAGGAAGCTGTCGTTCACCAGGTCTTCGGCCAGCGCCCAATCCCGTATATAGGAGTGGGCGATGGTCACGAAGCGCGGTTTGTACTCGGCATACAGTGTGTCGAAATGCTTTTGGTTGATCATAAATTGTCGTTACGGTCGTATTTCCAGACCAAAGGTAAGACTTATTCTTAAATTTACAGGTATCCGCAGGTAAAAAAAGTTCGAACGGGTCTTGTGACGCGGGGATCCGCCTGTGCAAAACCACCCTGTAAACCGGTAAAATGATTATTTGCAAAAAAAATGTACGAAACCGGGGGTAAATGTGCCCGGGCTTATCCGACTATAGGGTATAAGGGAGTGGAACCGGGGGTATGACCCGTTAAAATGCAATATGATGGAACAAGAACTATTATTCAAATATTTCCGCGGGGAGACTACCCGGCAGGAAGAGGAACGGATCCTGGCCTGGGTGGAGGAGTGTCCCGAAAACCGGAAAGAGTTTTCGAATGCCCATATTCTGTATGCCGGTCTGGCGCTCTATGCACCCCTGCCGGCCGGAGGTCGGCGCAGCAACCGGATCTTGCGCCGGACGGTTCGTTATGCCGTGCAAATCGCGGCTGCGGTGGCTTTGGTCGTCGGGACCGTCCATGTGTCCCGGACGCTCTGCCTGAAGTCGCTCTCCCGACAGGAGATCGCGGTTTCTGTTCCGGCCGGACAGCGGATGCAGATCACGTTGCCGGACGGCTCGCAGATTCAGCTCAATTCCGGAACCGAACTGCGATATCCCGTCGTCTTCGCCCGGGATTCCCGGCGCGTGAAGCTCTCCGGAGAGGCGCTGTTCGAGGTGACGCCGGATGCCCGGAAACCCTTTGTCGTGGAGACGTTCACCTCCGATATAGAGGTTCTGGGGACCCGGTTCGATGTGCTGGCCGACGAAGCCCGAAGCGAGTTCTCGACGACCCTGATTACCGGCAAGGTCAAAGTCGCCCATCGGACGGATCCTGCGCAGACGCTGGTCATCCGCCCCGGCGAAAAGGTGTCGCTCGTGCAGGGAAGGCTGCGGAAGACGCAGGTCGAGGATTTTTCCGACCTGTGTTGGACCGAGGGGCTGATTCATCTGAAGAAGATGCCTTTCGGGAAGATGATGGAGACCTTCGAACGGGCCTTCGGGGTGAAGATCCGGATCGAGCGCGAGGAGTTGCCGCAGATCCGGGTGGTCAGCGGCGAGATTCGCATCTCCGAAGGGGTGGACTATGCGCTGCATGTGTTGCAGCAGGTCTCCTCGACGTTTACCTATGTTCGGGACGACAGGACGGATGAGATTGTGATAAAATAACCGGTGATAGGATTGGTGTAGCAGCTGACGGTGTCCAACCTTCAAAAAGACAAGCCCGTATGACAGAGTAAAAGAGCTATTCGATCGATAAAACCTGGCCGACAGGGTTGGGCCATCCGCGCATCGGCCGATGTACGGATGGCGAAAAAATAATCGGCGCTACCTGAATTTTAACCTGTAAACTTGAAAAGTATGGAAAAAACAGTGCTCCATAAAATCAGAAGACTGTTTAGACTGGCCTTACTCGGCTGTTTGTCCTTTGTCGTTTTTTCCGCCAAAGCGCAGACGGCACGCATTACGCTCGACGCGGACCGCGTTTCGCTCGAGCAGGTGATGGCCGAGATCAAAAAACAGACCCGATACCTTTTTATCAACGAGAACATGGAGGGCCTCGGCAGCCAGACCGTAAGCATCCGTGTATCCGACAAATCCATCACCGAGGTTCTGGATCAACTCTTCACGCCGCTCCGGATCGGCTATCGGATCGACGGAACGAGCATTTACATATTCAAACGGGAGACTCCCGCAAAGCCGGTCATGCTTAACGGTCGGGTGACGGGTGCAAACGGAAAACCCGTTGTCGGGGCGTCCGTGATCATCCGGGGGACGACGCTCGGCGCCGCTACGGATGCAAACGGCCGGTTTTCGCTTCAGATTCCCTCCTCCGCAACCCGGAAACAGCTGGAAGTCAGTTTTATCGGCTATGATCCGGTGACGCTTCCAGTGGGCGGTCGCACGGTTTTCGATGTTGTCCTGCGGGAGGCCGCGTCGGATATCGAGCAGGTCGTGGTCACGGCTTTGGGAATCAAGCGCCGGGAGAAAGCCTTGAGCTACAATGCCACCCAGGTCGGCTCTGACGAACTGACGACGGTGAAAGATGCCAACTTCGTCAACTCGCTGATGGGTAAGGTGGCCGGTCTGACGATCAACAGTTCGTCGTCGGGTGTCGGCGGTGCATCGAAGGTCATATTGCGCGGCAACAAATCGATCTCGCAGTCGTCCAACGCCCTCTATGTCATCGACGGCATTCCGATGTACAACTTCGGCGGTGGCGGCGGTACGGAGTTCGATTCGCGCGGCGCGACGGAGTCCATTGCCGACATCAACCCCGAGGACATCGAGACCATGACCGTCCTGTCGGGTGCGGCTGCCGCGGCGCTTTACGGTTCGTCGGCGGCCAACGGCGCGGTGATGATCACCACCAGAAAGGGACAAACCGGAGAGCTTCGGGTGACGCTGTCGAGCCATACCGAGTTTCTGAATCCCTTTGTTCTTCCCGAGTTCCAGAACCGTTACGGCACGGGGTTGAACGGCAGCCGTTCGGGCTCCTCCATTTACAGCTGGGGCGAGCGCCTGCGCGATGCGGCCCGTTACAACTATACCCCCGACGACTATTTCGAGACGGGGCACGTCTATACGAACGCCGTGACCGTTTCGGGCGGTACGGACAAAAACCAGAGCTATTTTTCGGCGGCGTCGGTCAATTCGGACGGCATCATCCCCAACAACGAATACGACCGCTACAACTTCACGTTCCGCAACACCTCCTATTTTCTGCAGGACCGCTTGCGCCTCGACGCTTCGGCCAGTTACATCTGGCAGAAAGACCGGAACATGACCAACCAGGGGGTCTACTCCAACCCGCTGGTCCCGGTTTATTTATTTCCGCGCGGCGAGAATTTCGACCTCTACCGGAGTTTCGAACGCTACAATCCCGGCACGAAGCTGATGGAACAGTTCTGGTCGTCGGATCTGGAAGGCGGCGACCTGCGCATGCAGAACCCCTACTGGATCAACTACCGCAACCTGCGCAACACGGACAAAAAGCGCTATATGCTTTCGTTTTCGGCCGCTTACGACATCTTGCCGTGGCTCCACATCGCCGGGCGCGCCCGCATCGACAACGCCAATTCGCTCTATACGCAGAAACTCTACGCGTCGTCGAATACGACCGTCACCGACGGCGGCCGCAACGGCCATTACACCGAGGCCCGCGCCTACGACACGCAGACGTATGCCGATATCCTGCTGAATATCGACAAGACGTTCTGCGACGACTGGTCGCTCAACGCCCACGTCGGCGCTTCGATCAACAACATCAAGACCGACGAACTCTCCTACCGCGGTCCGATCCAGGAGAACGGTCTGCCCAACATCTTCAACGTCTTCGACCTCGACGACGCCAAGAAGCGGGCCGAAAAGAGCGGCTGGCACGACCAGACGCAGTCCCTCTTCGCTTCGGTCGAGCTGGGATGGAAACAGATGCTCTATCTGACCGTGACGGGACGTAACGACTGGGCTTCGCAGCTGGCCCGTTCGCCCGAATCGTCGTTCTTCTATCCTTCGGCCGGCCTGTCGTGGGTACCTACTTCGCTGTGGGATCTGGGCGGTGCCCTGTCCTACCTCAAGGTGCGCGGTTCGGTCGCCTCGGTGGGTATGCCCTTCCCGCGTTTCCTGACGATTCAGACGTACGAATACGACGCCACGAACCGGGTGTGGAAGGACAAGACGCACTATCCCATCAGCGACCTTAAACCCGAGCGCACGACCACGTACGAGGTCGGCATCGACGCCCGGCTGTGGAACCGCCTCAACCTGTCGGCCTCCTGGTATCGGGCCGATACGAAAAACCAGACCTTCGACCCGGCGCTGCCCCCTTCGTCGTCCTATACGACGATCTATCTGCAGACCGGACACGTGCGGAATACGGGGGTCGAGGCCGGCCTCGGCTATGCGAACCGATGGCGCGGTTTCTCGTGGTCCTCGAATTTCACCTACGCGTGGAACCGGAACGAGATCGTCGAGCTGGCCGCCAATGCCGTCAATCCCGTGACGGGCGAGCCGCTCAACCTGACCGAACTTGATATCAAGGGTCTGGGCAAGGCCAAATACATCCTCAAAGAGGGCGGCACGTTAGGTGACCTGTACACGACCTCGGACTTGCGATACAACAGCAAGGGCTATATCGAAGTCGACAACAACGGCAACGTCCAGATCGTCGACGACGGCAGCGAGATCTATCTCGGCTCCGTATTCCCGAAGCACAACCTCGCCTGGCAAAACGAATTCGGCTGGAAGGGCCTCAGCCTGCGCTTCCTCTTCACGGCCCGTCTGGGCGGCGTATGCTATTCGGCCACGCAGGCCAACCTCGACCTCTACGGCGTTTCGGAGGCCTCGGCGGCGGCACGCGATGCGGGCGGCGCATGGATCAACGGCCGCGAAAGGGTCGACGCGCAGAAGTGGTACCAGGCCATCGGCGCACAGTCGGGTCTGCCGCAGTATTACCTCTATTCCGCCACTAACCTCCGTCTGCAGGAACTTTCGTTCGGTTATACGCTGCCGCGCAAGTGGTTCCGCAACAAGATGGGCATGACCGTCTCGTTCGTGGGCCGCAACCTGTGGATGGTCTACTGCAAGGCGCCGTTCGATCCCGAAGCCGTGGCTTCGACGGGGTTGAACTACCAGGGTATAGACTACTTCATGATGCCGTCGATGCGTTCGCTTGGCTTCAATGTCAAATTCCAATTCTAAACGATGAACCGCATGAAAAAGACAATGCAATATACGCAGCACCTGTTGCTTGCGGCCGTGCTGCTCGCTTTCGGGGCATGCACGGGCGATTTCGAGGACATCAACCGCAACCCCAATCAGGTGACGGACGGGGAGATGGAGGCGATGAACTACAGGGTCGGCACCAAAGTGCTGGCTCTGGAGGGACTGGTCGTTCCCGTGCAGGAGCACATGTACCAGTTCAACGAATCGCTTTCGGGCGGGCCGTTCGCCGGGTATATCGGGGCCACGGTCGACACGTGGCAGACCAAGTTCGAGACCTACAATCCCTCGGCCGACTGGCGCAAGTGGCCTTTTGCGAACGTCATCACCGAGACCTATACCCCCTACAAGGGGATCGTCGACGGCACGGAGGACGAAGTGGCCAACGGCCTGGCCCGGCTCCTGCGCGTGGCGATCATGCACCGCGTAACGGACTCCTACGGCCCGATTCCCTACTCGAAACTCGAGAACAACGCGTCGATTTACGTCGCTTACGATGCACAGGAGCAGGTCTACGCGACGATGTTCGAGGAGCTGGACCTGGCGATCGATCTGCTGGGCCGCAACCTCTCGCTGCCGGCCGAGGCCTGGAGCCGCTACGACAACGTCTACTCCGGCAACATCGCCCGGTGGCTCAAATATGCCCATTCGCTCAAACTCCGCATGGCGATGCGCCTGTCGTACGTCAACGAGGGCCTGGCCCGCACGAAGGCTTCGGAGGCGATAGCCGGCGGCGTGATCACCGACAATGCCGACAATGCGGCCATGCACGCGGCCGAGAACCGCACGACGCTCATCTACAACGACTGGAGCGACCACCGCGTCGGCGCCGATATTCTCTCCTATATGACCGGTTACGCCGATCCGCGTTTGGAGAAGATGTTTTTGCCGAACGATGCGGGCGAGTACGTCGGCATCCGTATCGGCATCGACTGCGGCAGCAAATCGAAGGCGATGACCCGGTGTTCGAATATGATCGTCCGGAGCGATACGCCTTATCTGTGGTTCAACGCGGCCGAGGCGACCTTCCTGCGGGCCGAATACGAGCTGCGCTGGGGTTCGGCCGAAACGGCACGGACGCTCTACGAGGAGGCCGTCGCGCTTTCGTTCGAGGAGCGGGGAGCCTCTGGTGCGGAGGCCTACGTCCGGGACAACCTGCGCAGACCGGCCGACTATGTCGATCCGCTGGAGGCGGGCAACGATTCCCCGGCCGCCGGCACGATCACCGTTGCATGGGAGACGCCGGATGAAGAGGCCGAGAAGGCCGACCGCGAGGCGGTGGCGGAACGCAACCTCGAGCGTATCATCACGCAAAAGTGGATCGCCATCTTCCCGTTGGGTGTCGAGGCCTGGTCGGAATACCGCCGCACGGGTTATCCTCGCCTGCTGCCGGCCATTGCCGACAAATCGGGCGGTACGGTCGACCTTGCCCGCGGGGCCCGTCGTCTTCCCTATCCCATCGAGGAGTATCAGCAGAACAACGCCAACCTGCAGGCGGCCATCCGGACGCTCGATGCCGAGCAGAAAAACGGCAACCGATCGGGCGATGTCATGGGCACGCGCGTATGGTGGGATTGCAAACCCTATAACAACTAAACCGATATGAAACAGAACACAATCATACGATTCTTCGCGGCAGTCGTTGCGCTGGTTGCGCTGACCTCGTGCAGCGACTGGACGGAGACGGAGTCGGTCGAGCAGCAGATCACCGGTCCCCGGGGGCAGAACCCGGAGCTCTGGGCGCAATATACGGCTGCGCTGAAGGCCTACAAGCAGTCGGAACACTTCCTTGTCTACGTCCGTCTGCACAATTCGCCGGCGGATGCCGGCAGCGAGCGGGATTTCATGCGCTGCCTGCCCGATTCGCTGGATATCGTTTCGCTGACCAATTCGGAGCATTTCTCCCGGTTCGACGCTGCGGATATGCCCCTGATGCGCGAAAAGGGGACGAAGGTGCTCTACCAGATCGACTGCGCGGGCGACCAGGCCGGACGGTCCGATCTGACGGCCCGCCTCAAAAAGGCCGTGTCGACGGTCTCGACCTATGGACTGGACGGCTATTCGTTTACGGTCGACCCCACCGATGCCTCGGTTGCAGCGCAGATCGTCGCGACGCTCTCGGCGGCGAAGAAGGCGGGCCAGCTGCTCGTTCTGGAGGGCAATCCCTCCTCGCTTGCCGCCGAGGACCGCGCACGCCTCGACTATGTGGTGCTCGATACCGAGACGGCGGAACACGCCATAGAGGTCCGGCTCCGGGTGCTTCATGCGGTGAACTCCGCGGGTATCGATCCGGGACGGCTGTTGCTGGCCACGGACCTGACCGCTTCGCTCTTCGACGAGGAGCGGGTCGAACATGCAGCCGTCGAGGAGATGATGCGCCGGGTGATGGAATTCGGGCCTTTGGCGGGTCTGGCGACCTATAACATCGGCGGCGATTACTACCACGCCGGGATGAACTACCGGACCGTCTCGACGGTGATCCAAACGTTGAATCCTTCAAAATAACGATGGCCATGAAAAAATACCTCATCATACTCGGCATGTCGCTCGTGGCCTTTGCGGCTTGCGAGAACTACAACGCCGACAAGCACAAGTTCGACAACTCGGCCTACCTCGATGTCTCCGCCTATTCGGATATTCAGTGGGTCACGTTCAACAACAACCAGCCGGCCTACGACCGTTCGCTGAAAGTCACGCTGGCCTATCCCGAACCGGTGGATGTCAAGGCGGCGCTTGCCGTCGATCCGTCGCTCGTAGCCGCCTACAATGCCCGCTACGGCACGCAGTGTACGATACTCGACAGCCGATTCTACGAACTCTCCACCTCCGAGGTGACCATCCCTGCCGGAAAGAACGCCTCGGAGTCCGTCACGCTCCACCTCAAGGGGCTGATGGGCGAGGGCGACGCGCAGACCGGCGCCCTGCCCGTCGACGAGACCTATCTGGTCCCGATCCGCATCTCTTCGGCCTCGGTCGATGTGATGCGCGGGGCGGATGTGGCCTACTATGTGGTGAAACGCTCTTCGGCCATCACGGTGGCGGCGCAGCTCACCGACAACTGGATCGAATTCCCGACCCTCGACAAGTGGAGCGAGCACAGTGCTCCGTGGAACGGACTGACGGCCGTCACCTACGAGGCTTTGATCTGTATCGACGAATTCGTCGAGCAGAACAAGCTGGGCAATACCGTGAACATTTCGTCGGTCATGGGTGTCGAGCAGTACCTCCTGCTGCGTATCGGCGACGTGAATTTCGAGCGCAGACAGTTGCAGTTCGACGGTTCGGGCGGAGGTTCGGCGTTTGGCAAAATCCCCGAGCGCGATGCGTCGAAGACCCTGGAAGCGGGACGCTGGTACCATGTGGCCTGCACCTATGACCAGTCCACGCGCACCGTTCGCATCTACGTCGACGGCAAGATCCAGAGCGAGGTCACCGACGCAGGCGTGGTGCTGTCGGAGGAGAAGAACCGCATCAACCTGGCCATGCGTGCGCTCTACGATCGGTGGGCGAGTGCTCCCGAGGCCGAGAAGCCGCTCTACGGAGCCGAGGGCCTGCAGTATGACGGATTGGGCGATGCCTACCAGTTCTTTATCGGCCGCTCCTACGACGACTGCCGTCCCCTGAACGGCAAGATCGCCGAGGTGCGGGTATGGTCGGTGGCGCGCACACCCGAGCAGATCTGGGAGAACATGTACGGTCTCCGCAATCCGGCGGACGATCCTGCGCTGCTGGGCTACTGGAAGTTCAACGATGCCGCGGGCAACACGGTCAAGGACTATTCGCGGTATCGCAACGACGGTGTCGCCAAGTACGACCTCATCTGGCCGTCGGGCATCGAGATTCCCAAAATCAACGAAACGAAGGAATAACCATGAAAAGATCAATCAACATGAAAAACGGGATACTGACGCTGTTCTGCATGGCGGCACTCGCCCTTTTTGCGGCCTGCGACGCCGACCCCATCGTGCGGGAGGGCGGCACGCAACCCGACGGGGCGGCACTGGACAAGGTCTATATGCAGTTTCGCAGCGCACAATCGCTGACGGGCCGTTCCGTCATTAACCTGACCGAAGGGACGACGACTTCGGCCGACCGGATCTATTGCCGGCTGACGCAGGCCGTGCCTGCGGCCGTTGCCGTCACGGTAGCGGTCGACCCCGCGCAGGTGGACGCCTATAACGAACAGTACGGGACGGCGCTTGAGCCGCTTCCGGCGGAGAATGTCGAGATCGGCGCCGGCGGACGGATCTCCATCCCGGCCGGACAGCGGGTTTCGGAGAAGATCGGGGTGACGTTCAGATCGGACGGCCTGGCCCCGGGCACCTACCTGCTGCCGATCACCCTGACTTCGGACCATCCCGACTGCCCGGTCGAGAACCGGACGCTCTATTACGGGGTCAAGGTCCGCGCTCTGGATCCGGGCGTCTACGAACTGGATACGGACTACCTGAATGTCTTCTACCTGAACACGGCCAAGTACCAGCCCCTGCTGGCGGATGTATGGGGCCTGGAAAAAATAGACTGCTACTCTTTCGAGACCGTCTGGACGCGCACCTACGGCAACATCGTCAACTTGCGGCTGAACCAGATCGGATACGACGACCGGTCGGGCCGGGCCGTGCTCGTGCTCAGTTCCGATATGCGTTACGTGCTCGACCATGCGGACAAATACATCCGTCCGTTGCAGGACAAGGGCCGCAAGGTCTGCCTCTGTATCGAGGGCAACGGCAAGGGTCTGGGATTCTGCAACCTGACCGATGCGCAGATCGACGATTTCGCGGGTCAGGTGAAGAGCGTTCTGGAGGCATACGGTCTGGATGGCGTCAACCTCTTCGACCGCAACACGGGTTACGGTCAGGAGGGCATGCCGGCCATGAATACGACCTCCTATCCGAAGCTCGTCAAGGCCATGCGCGAGGCGATGCCCGACAAACTGCTGACTTTGGCGGACTACGAGGAGCCGACTGCGTATTTCTGGAACACCGAGGCCACCGGAGGCATCGAGGTCGGACAATACATCGACTACGCCTGGTCGGGCTATATGTCCGAATCCGAGGATATTCAGATCCTCGATCCGTGGGGCGTCATCGACCTGACGCCGGAAGATGCCATGGATCTGGGCATGGTGCTGCCGACGACCGCCCATCCCCGCAAACCCATCGCCGGTCTCAGCCCCGAAAACTTCGGTTATTTCGCCGTGCCCTGGTATGCGTTCTGGACCTCTCCTTTCTTACAGGAAGGTCAGGGATTTATGAATATAGCGATCTGGAATATGATGGGCTACTGTCCTAACCGGATGATCGTTTGGGGAGATCTGATCTCCAACGAACAGAGTGCCTATGAAGAGTCCTGGAAGCAGGTGCCGGACATGATATGGACCGTATTCGACGAGGGCGCTATGAATGGTGACTATATGTACAGTGTGGTGGTAAGTCATAATGCTCTTGGTAATGTGTTCAATCCGAACGTTATCGGCATGTATTATAACGATTACATCAAAGACTGGAACTAACCCGATCTTCCCCGACAATCGGCAACCCGATTAAGTCTCGCATTGCAAGGACGGCCGCTTCGATCCAAATTTTGTCAGCTACTACACGGATCTCTATCACAGGCGGTCGTCCTTCTTTTCTCTTTCCTCCGTCCGTCCTCCTCGCCGAAGATACTCCGTCCCGGGAAGGCAAAATGGATAAATTCATTTTGTTTTCCCCTCGACTTTCCGTATCTTTGCAGTAACAGGCACACCTGAAAACCGAATAGGATGAAAAATTTGCTCTCCCTGCTTCTGTGGCTGATGCCGCTTCTTGCGACGGCGCAAGAGGACGGCTGGACGATCCTTACCCGCGATACCGCCCGCTATGCCCCCGCCGCCGTGGCCAACGGCGAACTGGGGCTTGTCGTCGGCCGCGAACCCTTCCGCGTCGGCCCCCTGATTCTCGGCAGCAGCTACGAACGCGCCGACCGCCACCGGGTGAGCCGCATCCTGGAAGGAATCTGCCCCCTGGGGCTCTCGATGGTCCGGTCCGGACCGTCGCAGCGCTGGGAGCAGGCGATCGATATGCGGCGGGCCGTCCACACCACCCGTTTCGCTACGGACGCCGTGGCGGTCACCTGCCGCTTTCGGGCGTTGCGCAACCTGCCCCATGCCGTGATGGCCCAGGTGGAGGTCGAGGCGCTCTGCGATACGAGGATCCGCTTCGTCAACCGCCACGTCATTCCCTCCGCGCTGGCCGACACGCTGCGCGAGAACCGCACCGTGTGGTGCGAGAACGGCGGCCGCAAGGTTCAGCGTTCCGAGGGCAGTTACAACGGCGGCGCCGACCGCGTCGTGGCGACGTCGGTATATCTGTGCGGCGAGGGTTTCGAACAGCAGGAAGCCGACCGCCTCGAAGCAACGTTGCGCCGGGGCGAACGGGCCGCTTTCGTGCTGGTCGGGGTGGTCTGCACGACGGCCGACGGTTCCGATCCCTGGAACGAATCGGAGCGGCAGGCGATCTATGCCGCGCGCGAGGGTGCGGAGGCGCTGATTGCCGCGCACGAACGGGCCTGGGCCGACTTGTGGCGCAGCGACATCGTCGTCGAGGGCGACGCCGAAGTCCGTCAGGCCGTGCGCTTTGCGCTCTTCAACCTCTACTCCTCGGTCCGCGAGGGTTCGCGGCGCAGCATCGCCCCGATGGGGCTGACTTCGCGGGGTTACAACGGCCACGTCTTCTGGGACGCCGAGACCTGGATGTTCCCGCCCCTTCTGGTGTTGCATCCCGGGCTGGCCCGGCAGTTGCTCGACTACCGCGCCGACCGGCTCGAGGCGGCCCGTCGGCGGGCCTATGCCCACGGTTATCGGGGTGCGATGTTCCCGTGGGAGAGCGACGACCGCGGCGAGGAGTCGACGCCGACGTTCGCGCTGACCGGTCCGCTGGAACACCACATTACGGCCGATGTGGCGATTGCGGCGTGGCAATATTACTGTGTCACGCGCGACCGCGAATGGCTCCTCCGCACGGGCTATCCCATGATGCGGGAGTGCGCCGCCTTCTGGTGCGACCGCGTGACCGACAACGGCGACGGCAGCTACTCGATTCGCAACGTCGTCGGGGCCGATGAATACGCCGTCGGCGTGACGGACAATGCCTTTACCAACGGTGCGGTGCGCCGGGCGCTGGAGGATGCAGCCAAAGCCGCCGGAGTCTGCGGAGCGTCTCCCGACCCGCGCTGGGCGGAGATCGCTGCCGGCCTGCGCATCCTGCGGTTCCCCGACGGGGTGACGCGCGAACATGCCGGTTACAACGGCGAGCGGATCAAACAGGCCGATGCCAATCTGTTGGGTTATCCGCTGGGTCTGGTCACCGACCGCGAGTCGCTGTTGCGCGACCTGGCCTATTACGAAGAGAAGATCGACCCCGCAAACGGTCCGGCCATGAGTCATTCGGTTCTCGCGATACAGTATGCCCGTCTGGGGATGACGGAGAAGGCTCTGGAACTCTTCCGCCGCAGCTATGTCCCCAACCTGCGCCCGCCCTTCGGCGTCTTCTCCGAAACGGCCTCGAGCGCCAACCCCTACTTCATGACCGGTGCCGGCGGTCTGCTGCAAGCCCTCCTCTTCGGTTTCTGCGGCGTGGAGATCACCGACGACGGCCTCGTGCACGCCCCCGCGGAATCCTCCGGAGACGGTTCCCGTTACGTGGTTCGGCTGCCCTGACGGATTCGCCGGCAGGGAATAAACGGCAGAATTGGCCCCGTCGTCCATTTTCCTCTGCCCCGACCCCGCTCTTTCTCCGAAATTCTTCGTATCTTCGCCCCATGAACTCCATGAAAAGGCTCGAACTGTTGGCCCCGGCAAAGGACTGGGCTACGGCCGTCGCGGCGATCGACTGCGGTGCGGATGCCGTGTATATGGGTGCCTCGCAGTTCGGCGCACGACACGAGGCGGGAAATTCCGACGAAGAGTTCGCCCGTGCCGCCGAATATGCCCATCGGTTCGGCGCGCGGATCTATTGCACGCTGAACACCGTCCTCTTCGACCATGAACTCGCGGCCGCCGAGCAACTTGCGCGGCGCATGATCGACGCCGGAGCCGACGCCCTGATCGTGCAGGATATGGCCTATCGGCGGATGAACCTCCCCGTGGAACTTCACGCCTCGACCCAGATGTGCAACACCACGGCCGAAGGGGTGCGGTTTCTGGCCGACTGCGGATTTTCGCGCGTGGTGCTCGAACGGGCCTTGTCGATCGGGGAGATCCGCGCGATCGGGCGTGCGACGGAGGTCGAACTGGAGTGCTTTATTCACGGCGCCATCTGCGTCAGCCACAGCGGGCACTGTTTTCTGGCCCGTTCGTTAGATCCCGCCCGCAGCGGCAACCGCGGCACGTGCAGCCAGCCCTGCCGTCTGCCCTGGGACTTGGTCGACGACTCGGGACGGCGGTTGATCGCCTCGAAACATCTGCTCTCGCCGCGGGATTTCAACCTCACCGCCCGGCTCGGCGAGATGATCGACGCAGGCGTCTGCTCCTTCAAGATCGAGGGACGGCTCAAGGAGACCAATTACGTACGCAATATCGTGGCGTGGTACAACCGCGCTCTGGACGACGCCATCGCCTCCCGTCCGGGTTTCGTGCGCGCGTCGGAGGGCCGAAGCCGCCCCGATTTCACGCCCGACCCGCAGAAGAGTTTCACGCGCGGCGAGACGGTCTATTATATCGACGGCAAACGGCGCGGCGTAGCCTCGTTCGACACCCCGAAATCCGTGGGCGAACCCCTCGGGAGGGTCACGGCTGTCGATCGCAGCAGTTTCCGGATGGATCGTGCGGCGGACCTTGCCGCAGGCGACGGACTCTGTTTCCGCAGCGCGGCGGGGTTGGTGGGGACCAATGTCAATGCCGTTGACGGAGTGCGCATTACGCCCAACCGGATGGCGGGGATCGTCGTCGGGGCGGAGGTATTCCGCAACAGCGACCGGCGGTTCAACCTTGCGTTGGAGCGGAGCCGCACGCGGCGCACGATCGCCGTTCGGGCCTGCTGCACGGCCGACGAAACCGGGGTGCGGGTGACCTTTGCGGACGGTTACGGCAACACGGCCGACTGTACCGTCGGCCAACCCCTGGAGGCTGCGGCCGACAACGATAAGATGCGCCGTACGGCCGAACAGCAACTCGCCAAAAGCGGCGGCACGATCTTCGAGGTCGAGGCCGTCGGTCTGGATCTGGGCGGGCGGTTTATCCCCTCGTCGCTGCTGGCGACCCTGCGGCGCGGCGGTCTGGAGGCTTTGGATCGGGTGCGCAATGCCCGGCCGAGGGGGTCGAACCCGCTGCCCGAAAAGCCCGTGCCGTCGCCGCGCAAACAGCTGACCGCGACCGACAACGTCACGAACCGCCTGGCCCGGGCCTTTTGGCGCGACCACGGCGTCGAGACGATCGAAGCGGGATTCGACGCGGGGACGTCGACGGCGGGACGTCGCGTGATGGAGTGTTCGTACTGCATCCGGCGCGAGATCGGCGCCTGTCTGCGCGAGGGCTCGGCCCTGCGCGGGGAGCTTTCGCTGGTTCGCGGGGCGCGGCGCTACCGGTTGGAGTTCGATTGTCGTGCCTGCCGGATGTACCTTGTTGATAGTTAAACGAAATAAACTTCAGAAAAGATAGATGCAGTACACCTCCATAAAAACCCGATTCCCCGATTATGAACTGATCGACTCGGGCAACTTCGAGAAACTCGAACGCTTCGGCCGTTACGTCACGCGGCGCCCCGAACCGCAGGCCATTTGGCAACCCTCGCTCCCGGAGACGGAGTGGCAGCGGCGGGCGGATGCCTCCTTTGTGCGCGACGCCAGGGCGCGGGGCGACGAGCGGGGCGAGTGGCGGCTGCGGCAGGGAATGCCCGACCGCTGGACGATCCGATACGATTACGGGGCGATGCAACTCCGGATGCGGCTGGCCCTGACGTCGTTCAAACACGTGGGAATCTTCCCCGAACAGGCCGCCAACTGGAACTTCATCTACGACCGCATCACCCGAATGCGTGACCAGGGAAAACAGCCCAAAGTGTTGAATCTCTTCGCCTACACGGGCGGGGCCACGTTGGCGGCACGGGCGGCCGGGGCGGAGGTGACGCACGTCGACTCGGTGAAACCCGTCGTGAGCTGGGCCCGCGAAAATATGGAGGCCAGCGGACTGGACGGCGTGCGGTGGATCGTCGAGGATGCCATGAAATTCGTGCGGCGCGAGGTGCGGCGCGGCAACCGTTACGAGGGCATTATTCTCGATCCCCCCGCATACGGACGCGGTGCCGAGGGCGAAAAGTGGGTCTTGGAGGAGCATATCGGCGCGATGCTGACCTGTTGCGCCGAACTGTTGCAGCCCCGCGGGGCCTTTCTGGTGCTGAACCTCTATTCGATGGGGCTGTCGGCGATGCTGGCGCGCACGGCCGTACGGCAGATCTTCGGCGCACCCGGGGAGGAGGCCGCCGGCGAACTCTATTTCGAGGATGGCGCCGGGAAACAGCTGCCTCTGGGTACCTATTATCGATTTACAAGGTAACTAAAACCACCACAATACCATGACTCTTCTCTTCGTATTGCTTGCCGGTGCCGTTACAGGCAGTCTGCTCTCGGTTCTGGTCGGTCTGGTCGGGCGCAAACGGCGGATCGGCTTCGGCTGGGCCTTTGTTTTGAGCCTTCTCTTCACGCCGATTGTCGGTCTGGTCATCACGCTGATCAGCGATCCTCTGCCCCAGGGTTCGGAGCGCTGGGGCTGCGTAGGTTCCTGCCTGGTGCTGCTCGGGGTGATTATCCTTGTGGGGCTGATCCTTGCGGCGTTGGGGCTTTTCGCTTCGTTCGGATTTTAGACACAGTCTGAACGGAGCCGACGCCTGGGCCATGGTCTGGCCCATCCGGCAAGGGATAAGGTCCCGATCCCGCCCCGACGAGCGCAACCGTATCAAGACACAGCAAGCGCAACACGCTCGCGCAGTTCACGCCGAAGCCGGGCCTCGCACCCCTCCACACAACGGTCCAGCAGCGCATGAAAGGCCGCGGAGTGGTTGTGATGCACCGTATGACAAAGCTCGTGAAGAATGACAAAATCGCGCAGATGCGCAGGTAAAGTAATCAAAAAGAGACTTAAAGACAAATCGTTACGTGCGGAACAGCTGCCCCACCGCGTACGCGAAGCGCGGATCGATACCCGTCCGTACCGGAAGCCGTGCTGCGCGGCCAACGCCTCGACCCGCGGCGGCAGTTGCTCGCGGGCTTCACGACGCAGCCGTTCGATCTCCTCGCGTGTATAGGCCGGACGCCCGACATTCCGGGCTGCCAGCCGCTCGCGTGTCGCAACGACCCACGCACGGTGCTGCTCCAGAAAGGCCAATGCCGTCTCGCGCGCCATCCGCCACGGATAGGCCACCCGCACACGGCCGTCGGCACGCACCGTCAGCCGGATCCGTCGCGCCCGTGGCGAACGGCAGACCACGACCTCGCCCAACTCGGGATCGGTCACGCGCCACTCCATCACTCGCCGATACGCTGGCGGACCACCTCGAAGAGCATCACGGCCGCCGCCGCCGAGACGTTCAGCGACTCGATATGGCCGATCATCGGGATGGCCAGCTGTTCGTCGCAAAGTTTCAGGACCTCCTTCGAGATGCCCGTATCCTCGGCGCCCATAATCAGCAGGGTAGGACGGCGGAAATCGGCGTCGTAGAGCAGTTTGCGGCTCTTCTCGGTTGCGGCGACGGCCTGGAAACCCTCCATCTGAAGTTGTTTGACGGTGTTGCGGATCGACCCCACACGGCACACGGGGATCGTCGTCAGCGCACCGGCCGACGAACGGATCGCCTCCCCGTTGACCGGCGCGGCATTTTTCAGCGGGACGATCAGTCCGTGGGCGCCGGCACACTCGGCCGAGCGGGCGATGGCACCGAAATTGCGCACGTCCGTAACGCCGTCGAACAGCACCACCAGCGGTGTCTCGTCCTCGGGCACGCGCTCCAGAATATCCGTCAGCTCCACATATTCGATGGCGGCGATCTGCGCCACCACCCCCTGGTGGTTGCCGCGTGTCAGGCGGTTGAGTTTCTCGACGGGCACCTCCTGCACCCGCACCCGATGGCGCGCGCAGAGGTCGCGCAACTCCTGCATCAGCTGGCCCTCGGCCCCCTTGCGCAGGTAGAGTTTTTCGATCTGTTTGCCCGATTCGACAGCCTCGGCCACCGGTCGGATTCCGAATATCAAGTTGTTTTCCATAGTCTTGTTCGTTTAGTTGCGGGGCATGCCGTCCTCCGTGATATCCAACTCGTACATCGCCTTTTCCCACTCGTGCATCCAGTGGTCGTACCGCTCCTTGAGGGTGTTGTACAACTTGTAGTCCGCCTCGCTGTACTGCTCGGCCAACCGTTGTTCGCACGCTTTCTGCTCCCTCTCCACCGCCGACAGTTCGGTCTCGATCTGCTCGACGTTCTTGCGCAGGCGACGGAGCAGCTTCTCCTGCTCTTTCTTCTGCTCATAGGAGATCTTGCCCTCCGAAGCCCGGGGTGCATCGTCTGCTTTGGCGCCGCGGGGCGAATCCTTGCGCTCGACCTCCTGCAGCGAATCCAGTTTGCGCTTTTCGAGGAAGTAGTAGATGCCGCCCAGATACTCCTTCACTCCGCCGTCGCGGAATTCGTAGACCTTGTCGACCATGCCGTCCAGAAACTCGCGGTCGTGCGAAACGACCACCACCGTGCCGTCGTATTTCAGCAGGGCGCTTTTGAGGATATCCTTCGAGCGCATATCCATGTGGTTGGTCGGCTCGTCGAGCACCAGCAGGTTGTGCGGCTCGAGCATCAGCGAGGCCAGCGCCAGACGCGACCGCTCGCCGCCCGACAGCACCTTGACCTTCTTGTCGATATCCT